>DATCXH010000851.1:0-2178 GCA_036565925.1 Vicinamibacterales bacterium | reverse complement strand
GAAGTGGAGCTGGAAGGGTGACGGTCCCGGATACGGGTCCCCGGTCGTCGTCGATATCGAAGGGACACGCCAGGTCATCACGATCACGCAAGGAAAGCTGGTTGGCGTGGATGCATCGAACGGAATGCTGCTCTGGGAGCGCCCTTTCGTCATCACCAACAAGACCAACTCAGTGACACCGGTGGTATACGGACGCACAATCATCGTGTCGGGGAACGGTGAGCCGACGCGGGCTCTGGCGATTGCCAAGCGAGCGAACCAGTGGGTCACCGATGTTGTGTGGGAGAACGCCGACATCCCGTTGCGCATGAGTGACGCCGTTGTCGTCGGCGACGTGCTGTTCGGACTGGCCAACCGCAACTCGGGCCAGTACTTCGCGGTGGACGCTGCCACCGGCAAAACGCTGTGGACATCGGAAGGACGTCAGGCGGCGCACGCGGCCATTGCACGCTCGGGCGATCTCTTCTTCAGCCTCGAAGACGATGGCGAGTTGTTGGTGGCACGGAACAGCAAGACCGCCTTCGAGCCGCTGCATCGTTACAAGGTTGCCGATGCAGCGACGTGGGGCCAGCCGGCCTACTCAGGCAACCGTGTGCTGGTCAAGGACGTCACGACCCTGTCGCTCTGGACCTTGAACTGACGCCAGTGTAGGCTGTCGATTGATGCGTGTCCGTGGGCACATCCGGCTCGTGGCGATGGTCTGGCTGACCTGCCAGGTGGTGGCGTTTGCCGCCGCGCCATTTGTGTTGTGCAACGATCACAACGTGATGAGCCAGGTGGGCAGCGCGCACGAGTGCGATCCACAGCAGCACCATCACCACGGTCAGCCTGCAGAGACGCCGAACCACGAACACCATCACGGCGCGAGTGAGCCGCCCTCAACGACTTCGAATGATGCGGCGCTCAACTGCCGCTGCACGGTGTCCGATGCCGCGCTGGCGGCACTCACGCTCGAGTCAGGAGTTCTGACCAGCGAGTTCGTGCTCGACACGAAGCTCGTCACCGCGAGCGTGGTCGTTCGCGACTACGCCGCTCCCACTCGTTCCCGGCAAATCGACACTCCGCCTCCTCGCGCGTAGACGCTCGCAGGGCACGTTCCTCGGGACGTGCCCATGTCTGTCGTCCGCGGGGGTTGGAGTGTCTTCATGAGTATCCGTCTCGTCGTTCGTTGTCTTTTTGTACTTGTCGTGTATCTGCTCATGGCGGGCCCTGTTTTGGCGCAGGGTGAAGCCGCCATTCACGGCACCGTGACAGCCCGAGCCGATGGTTCCGCTGTGCCCGGTGCGATCGTTCAACTGCAGGGCCGTGCGCTGGCGGCGGCTATGAAGACGACAACTGCCGCGGACGGGCAGTTCGTGTTTTCGCGGCTGGCACCAGGCGATTACGTGCTGATCGTGACGCACGCCGATTTCGGTGAACAGCGATACCAGGTCTCGCTCAAGCCGCGCGAGGAGTACAACGTCGAGGTCACACTGACCCTGCGTCCAGTGCAGGAGTCGGTGAACGTCGTCGCATCGTTGCTTCCGTCGGTCCATTCTCCCGGCTCGACGTATCTCGGAGAGGCGAGGCTCGCCGAGATCCCTCTGACCCAGCGCACGAACTTGCCTGATGCGATCGTCACCGCTGCGCCTGGGATGATTCGCGGTCACGATGATTTCGTACACATCCGCGGCCACGAGGTCGCGCTCAATCCGTTCATCAACGGCGTGCAGTTCTGGGAGAACGCCCACAGCGTCTTCTCGCCAGGGCTTGGCGTCGACTACATCGAGTCGATGAACGTGATGACCGGCGGCTTTTCTGCGGAGTACGGCAACAGGTTCGGCGGGATCCTCGATGTCGTCACAAAGTCAGGGTTTACTCTCGGCAACAGAGGATCCGTCAGTCTCGGTGCGGGAACCGCACAGCGGCACAACGTGGGTCTCGAGTTTGGTGGTCACGCCCAGCGCGCTGCGTACTACTTCAATCTGGCAGGCTTCACATCGGATCGGTTCCTGAGCCCACCCTCGCCGGAATCGATCCACGACACCGGCCGTGGCTTGCGCGGCTTTGGACAACTGGATCTTCGGCTGAACGACGACAACGGCATCAGAGTCGTGTTGATGGGCGATGGCGTGAACTTCCAGCTTCCAATGGAAAAGCGCGACGAGGTGCTGCGGCCGGATTTCAGGAACCTTCACC
>DATCXH010000847.1:0-9435 GCA_036565925.1 Vicinamibacterales bacterium | reverse complement strand
TTCGTCGGCGTGATCACTGACGGCGGTGTGTAGAGCGGCCCGATGCGATAGTTCTCGATCGCCTTGATCGCTTCGGCACGCAGCTCCGGCGTGAAGTCGATCAGGTTGTCGTGCGAGATCCCCTGCACGTCGAACGCGGGTGGCTTCGTCGGGAACGGCTGCGTCTTCGCGGTCTTCTCTCCAGGTGCGTCCGACTGCGGTACCGGTCGTTCTTCGATCGGCCACACCGGACGGCCGTTGCGGCGATCGAACACGTACGCGAAGCCCTGTTTCGTCAGCTGCACGATGATCGGGATCCGCTGTCCGTTGACCGTGACATCCAGCAGAATCGGGTGCGCCGGCATGTCGTAGTCCCAGATGTCGTGATGAATCAATTGCTGGTGCCACACCTTCTTGCCCGTGCGCGCTTCCACCGCAACGAGCGTGTTGCCATAGAGGTTGTCACCGGGGCGATGACCACCGTAGACGTCGTTGGTCGGTGTCTCGATCGGGAGGTAAACCAGACCGAGCTGCGAGTCGGCGGAGAACGGTCCCCACATGCCAGCGTTGCCGGTGTAGTCGGCCGAGCCATTCTCCCAAGTTTCGTAGCCAGGCTCGCCCTTGCGCGGAACGGTGTGGAACGCCCAGCGTTTTCTGCCAGTGCGGACGTCGAAGGCCATCACGTCGGCCTTCGGATTCGCCTTGTTCACACGTGTTCCAACGAGCATCGCCGGACCGATCACCACGGTGTCGCCGACGATCACTGGCGGTGAGCTGTTGCCGAGATAACCGGTCAGATCGGCGAACCGCTTGTCCTCGACTTCCTTGAACAGATCAACGATGCCTTCTTCGCCAAAGCCCGGGCTGGGCTGTCCCGTCTTCGCGTCGAGCGACACCAATTGATAGCCCGGCGTGACGACGAGGATGCGGCCTTGCTTGCCGTCGCTCCAGTACGCCACCGCACGATGAATCTTGCGCGGCGAACGCTCGAAGCGCGCGCCTTCGTCAGGCCGCCACGTCCACAGCGTTTCGCCGTTGGCGGCGTTTGCGGCGACGACAGTACGTCGCTGTCCGGCGGTGAAGTACAGCACGCCGTTCACCATGATCGGTGTCGCTTGCGTCGTCACGGTCTCGGCGGGCGAGCCGAAGTTGTCGAATTTCCACGTCCACGCGATCTGCAGGTTCTGCACGTTGTCGCGCGTGATTTGATCGAGTGGCGAGTACCGGGTGCTTCTCTCGTCGTTGCCGTAGCTGCGCCATTCTCCGGCGGCCGGAGGCGCGGCGTTCTGACCACTGCCGGAATACGGCCAGACGAGCGCTGCTGCGAAGAGCAGGAGAAGCATGTGCCACGGACGCGGTCGCGCCATCGATGAATCCTCCAGAACAGAGATGAATGGGAGATGTTACAGCCCCGTTCACGAATCACGAAAGATCCATTGGCGACGTGTCTCTCCCTGACGCCGTGTTCAGATGAGCGACAGGGCGCAACGCAGCGTGGTCGGGAATGATTGACAGGCGCGTTCAAGCGGCGCATGATCCGCGCCGCGCGGACGCGCGATTTGCCCGTGTTCGCTTCGCAGCGATATCCCCCGCTCGTTTGCACGATGATCTCGCACCACGAGGAGGTCATATGGTTTCGGTCTCCCGCCTCTCCGCTTCGAGTCTTGAGCGCTGTATCTCAACTTCCGTTCCGGTCCGTACGCGCTCAAGCCCATCGATCTCGCGACTGATACTTGTGGTGCTCGCCGGTTCGTTGTGGGGCAGTCTCTTTGACACGGCGCGCGGCCAGGTGTCCACTTTTCCGGCGCTGGTTCGCATTGTCTACCTTGTTCCGGCGGATCGTCCTGTTCGGGACGATTACGCACGTCACCTGGACAGCGCTATTGGCCATGTGCAGATTTGGCTGCGCAACGAGCTCGGCGACAACCTCTCGTTCAGCACTGAAAACAAACCCGTCGACGTCGTCGCGACTCCTCACATCGCTTCTTGGTACAGCACGAATCCGAACGGTGATTATGATCTGTGGTTCTGGAACAACGTCCTCGCGGATGCATTTGCGCTGACCGGGGCTCGCTTCGACGACCCTTCCAGCACCTGGGTTTTCTATATCGACGCCGAGGGGGCATGCGGTCAGCTGGCGGGAGCGGGGGTGCCCAGCGTCGCCGTCCTGCCACAACATGACTTACGAGGGTTGGCAGGCGAGGAAAACATCCCGCCGTGTCCCACTGATCCCGTTGACACGGCGGGGCCTTGCCGGTGGGTTGGTGGTCTAGGTCACGAGCTGGGGCACGCGTTGGGCTTGCCGCATCCACAGGCGTGCGTGGATGGAGATCCGACCACGCAATGTCCGGAGAACACATTGATGTGGCTTGGATATCGGACCTATCCGGACACGTTTCTATCGGAGAGCGACAAGACGTTTCTCGAGGCGAGTCCCTTCATTTCTACCGTTCACATTCGACGATCGCTTCCGGCATGCACGAAGTTGAAATGAGACGGCTGGAGCCGCGAAAAATACGCGAGGCAAAGTCGCGCTCGATGCTCGACGCAGCCTCGGACTGCACTCAGGGAACGATGGACTCGTGACGTAATTCTTGCGAATCGGACTCCCGATCGGGGCGCGGCGGCCGCGCGTGTGAGTCGCGCGCCAGTGGCAACTCGACGTGGAAGACGGTTCCGACGCCAACTCTCGAACGCAGGCCGACGTTTCCTCGGTGCGCCTCGGTCAGACGTTTCACCGTGGCCAGCCCGAGCCCCACACCTTCGTGCGTGTTGTGGCCACCGCGAGGGTTTACCTCGCGGCGACCGCGGGCGAACGGTTCGAAGATGATGGTGTGAAGTTCGTCGGGAATGCCGGGACCGCTGTCTTCGACCTCCAGGCGCACACGACCGTTCAACGCGTTCGCACGAATGCTGACGCGTCGTGTGTGCTGCTCACCCATATATCTGATCGCGTTCAGTACGAGATTCTGCAGGATGCTGGTGAGAACGGCGGCGCTGCATGCCACGTTCATCTCCGCGCACGGCTCGACGACGAGGGCGATGCCCTTTTCTTGTGCAGCATCACCCGCGTCAGCGGTCACATTCGCCAGCACTTCCGAAAGCGCACAACTGGCGTCAGCATCAGGTGTCGCGCCGGACCGTGCGAACGTCAGAAGTCCGTCGACGAGCTGCTTCACACGTTGTAGTGCGCGCCGGCTGCGCTCGATATGCGTTGTCGCGATCGAATCAGCATGCCGCGCCAGCAGACTCAGGCTCATTGCAATCGTATCGAGCGGGCTCAGGACATCGTGTGCCATGCGGCCCGCGAAGCGATCCAGCTCCGTCACCCGCGTCGAGAGTAATTGGTTGTGCGCCTGCAGCAGCCGCTCGTGCTCGCGAGCGGCGCGATCGGCGATGAAGGCCGCACCGACGGCGATCGCGGTCGCGAGCGCGTCGAGCAGAACCATGGTCCGCAGCGTATCGCGACGGACATCACGTACTTCGCCGGCCAGCATCTGCACCTGGTCTGCGTCGAACTCGAGCGCACTCAATATGGTCCGGCCTGCGCGTTCGAACGCAGGTTCGGCCTCGCGCAAAAGGCGACTCGCGCTCGCCGCGTCACCGTTCTCCTCCGCCTCGAGCGTGGCGCGCGCGATTTCCGTAGCACGAGCGACGTCGGCGCGGAGCGTACGCCACAGTTCGGCTTCGCCCGGCAGCGGCGTGAGGCTCAGGTATTGAGTGATGTCCTCCTCGATCGCGAGCAGCTCGGTATGGGCGGTCTTCAACGACTCGTTTGGTAGCCGTTGACCAGGAAGTCCGTCACGGAGGAGCTGCAAGAGGCGGCGGAGCCGCACACCCGCCCTGCCGAGGTATTCGAGGCTTGGACCGGCGTTGCTCTCGATCGTTGACGAGAATGCATCCAGTCGCCCGAGACGCTTCTCGGTGTACGCCGTGACCCCGATGAAGGATGCGACCGTGATGAACGACGCGAAGATGAGCGCAGAACGATAGCTTGGGAACCCCATGCGCGCACACTCGACGAGGGTGAAGATTACATGCAATTGTACCTGCGAACGCCCTCGCGGGTCGCCGAGCGTCATCTTTCGACGATGGGTCACCGCTCCTCAAACGTCGATTGACGTGAACGGGTCTTGCCTGTAGTCTCCCCGCCGAATGTCGATGCTCTTCTCGCGCCGCGAAGCGCTGGCGATGATTGCGGCCGCACCCGCCGCGTTGGCTGCTCAAGGATCGCAGTTGCCGCTCAAGACCTCCGGTCTGGAGCACGTCGGGTTCACCGTGCCCGATCCGCAGAAGTCCGCGGCGTTCTACGGCCGGATCTTCGATCCGCAGATCTTCCAGGAGATGATGCCGCCGCTGCGATACTACTGTCGGCTGGGAATCGGCTACGTTGCCTTCGGCCCCAATCCCAATGCCAATCCCAATGCATCCGCGCGGATCGATCATTTCTGCGCGACCGTCGAGGACTACCACCTCGAGGAGATGCGTGCGGAGCTCAAGACGCAGGGCCTCAATCTCGCAGGTCAGCCCGGCTTCAACGCGGTGACCGATCCCGACGGCATCCGCATGCAGTTCATGGCCACGCCCGGCGGGCTGCTGCAAACGATCATCCCGTCCACGCGCGTGACTCAGGACGATGCGATTTGCGAAGCAGTCGGACTCGATCACGTCGTGCTGCACGTGCCTGATGTCGAGAAGTCGGCTGCCTTCTACCGCAAGTTTTTCGGCAAGGAGACGTCGCGAGACCGAACGCCGGAGCGCATCTGGTTCACAGCCGCGCGCACACGTCTGGGATTGGAAAAGATGGTCGAAGGTCGGATGCCGCACATCGATCGCTTCGGTATTCGGGTAGCGGCATTCGATCGCCAGGCTGTTACCCGCAAACTCGGCGCGATCGGCGTCACGGTGCTGCCGTCCACCGGTGGCAATGCGCTGCGTTTCCGCGACGCCGACGGGTTCTCGGTCGAGCTTCGCGGGGTCTAAAGATCGACGTCCGGCCAAGCCGGACACTGCGCAACGGGGCTCTTCGCCGCCCAGGGACTCCGCGATATCATGCCCCGTCATGGCGCGAAGGCGTGTCATCGCAGGCATCGTGTTCGCGGGATTGGGTTGGAGTCTGCTCATCGCCCACTCCCAGGGTTTCTCGCAGAACACGCCCAACCCGCGCGCTGAGACGCGGGCTGCCGCTCCTGAGACCCAGCCCGACGCTCGCGGAGAAACGCAGGCCGCCATCGCGAAGTACTGCACGACTTGCCACAACGAACGATTGAAGACGGCCGGTCTCGTACTCGATCCGACTTCCGTAGCGCGTCCGGGCGATCACTCCGAGACCTGGGAGAAAGTGCTGCGTCAGTTGCGCGCTGGAACGATGCCGCCTCCCGGCGTTGCGCGTCCTCCGCAGACGTTTTACACCCGCGCGGCTGGCTACCTGGCTCGCGAGCTCGAGGCCAGTGCCGCTTCGCGCCCCAACCCTGGCTCGCTGCCGCTGGCTCGTCGTCTCACGCGGACTGAATACGCCAACGTGATCCGCGATCTGCTCGCGCTCCCGAGTCTGCCCAAGGAGTTCGACTACACAACTCTCCTGCCGGCCGATAACGCGAGCAGCGGCTTCGACAATCTGGCCGACACACTGTTTGTCTCGCCGGCAACGATGGAGCGCTATCTCGCAGCGGCGCTCAAGATCAGCCGCGTGGCCGTTGGCGATCGCGACATGGGTGCGCTGGTGAACACCCACATCACACCAGTGCGGCAACCGCAGGATGGCCGCAATGAGGCACTGCCGTTCGGCACGCGCGGCGGACTGCAGATCGACAGCTATTTCCCGCTCGACGCGGAATACGAATTCAAGGTTGAAACGGCTGGCGTCGGCGCCGACGTTCATCAACTGGAGATCAGCATTGACGGCGAGCGCAAGGCGATCACCAACATCTCGAGACGGCCAGGGGTTCCGGCGGGAGATGCTGGGCCGAACAACCAGGGCGTTTTCCGTTTCGCGGTCAAGGCGGGGCCGCGCAGCGTAGGTGTGGCGTTCGTGGAGCGCAGCGAAGCGATGTCAGAATCGCCTCTGCGCCCGCCGGGCCGGAATCGTGGCGCGCTTCCGTCCGTCGTCTCGGCAACTATCACCGGCCCGTTCAACGCGACCGGACCGGGTGACACGCCCAGTCGCCGACGGTTGTTCGTCTGCACGCCTTCGACTCGCCCTCGTCGGTCCGACGACCTGACGAGCGCTCGCTCAGGCCAAGCCCGCGACGCCGAGGAATCCGCATGCGCCGACCGCATCCTGACGACGCTGCTGCGCCGCGCCTATCGCCGCAACGTCACCGCCGACGATCTGCGCCGCGTGCGACATTTCTACGACGCCGGGCGTGCCGAACGCGATTTCGACCTCGGCATCCAGCGAGCGTTGGAACGCGTGCTCGTCAGTCCGCAGTTCCTGTTCCGCATCGAGCAGCAGCCGGCCGGGGCAGCGCCGGGATCGGTCTACCGCGTTGGCGATTTCGAGCTGGCCTCACGCCTCTCGTTCTTCATCTGGTCCAGCCTGCCAGATGACGAGCTGCTGGATGCCGCGGCGGCGGGCACACTGCGTCACCCCGACGGCCTGCGTCGCCAAGTGACGCGCATGCTCGCCGATCCGCGCAGCCGCTCACTGGTGACGAACTTCGCCGCGCAATGGCTGTTTCTGCGCGACGTTGAAACCAAAGAACCAGACGTGTATCTGTTCCGCGATTTCGACGAGGGTGTGCGCGCGGCGTTCGTGCGTGAAACCGAGCTGTTCCTGGACAGCATCCTCCGCAAAGACCGCAGCGTCCTCGATCTCTTGACGGCCAACTACACGTTCCTGAACGAACCGCTGGCGAAGCATTACGGCATCCCGCAGATCACCGGCAGCCATTTCCGTCGCGTGACGCTGCCCGACGACAGTCCCCGCCGAGGGCTGCTGGGACAGGGCAGCATCCTGTCGCTCACCTCCTACAGCACACGCACATCGGCAGTGCTGCGCGGCAAATACGTGCTCGAGAATCTGCTGGCCTCACCACCGCCACCACCGCCTCCCGATGTGCCGTCGCTCAACACGGAACGATCAGGCAAGCCGCTGTCGATCAAGGAAGCGATGCAGCTGCACCGCGCCAGTCCGGCGTGCGCCGGATGTCACGCCAAGATGGATCCGATCGGCTTCGCGCTGGAAAACTTCGACGCACTCGGCCGCTATCGCGCGGAAGAGAACGGGCGTCCGCTCGAGGTGACGAGCACGTTGCCGGACGGGACGGTCGTCGACGGCATCGAGGGTGTACGGCGACTCGTGCTGCGCGACCCGGCGCTTTTCGTCGAGGCGATGACCGGCAAATTGTTGATGTACGCGTTGACGCGTAATATCCAGCACTACGACCAGCCGACGATCCGCGTGATCGCCCGCGAGTCTGCGCGTCAGAACTACACCTTTGCCTCGCTGGTGCAGGGCGTGGTGAACAGCGTCCCATTCCAGAGCCGAATGGCGCAGAGTCTGCCGGAACGCCTTGGCGACGTTCCTTGAGCCTCGATAGAACACAAGAGGAGACACATGACGTTCCTCACGAGAAAAATGCTGACGCGGCGGACGATGCTGAAGGGAATGGGTGCGAGCGTCGCGCTGCCGCTGCTCGATTCCATGATGCCCGCGCTGTCGGCTCAGGGGACAGGATCCGCCAAGGCGCCGATGCGGCTGGGGTTTGTCTACGCGGCGCACGGCGTGATCCACTCGGAGTGGAAGCCGCGTCAGACGGGCCGTCAGTACGAGCTGCCACCGAATCTGCAGCCTCTTGAAGGTGTGCGCGATCACTTCAACATCTTCACGAACCTCTCGCATCTCGAAGCCGACAGCAAGGGCGACGGCAGCGGCGATCACAACCGCGCCGCCGGGGCATGGCTCACCGGCGTGCATGCCTACGACCGGACGCGTCCGGGCGCCGAGATCCGGCTCGCCACCTCCGCCGATCAGATCGCGGCCGCGCATCTGGGCAAGGACAGCAGAGTCCCCTCGATCGAGATGACGCTCGATCCGGCGACACAGGGCGCCTGCGATTCCGGGGACTGCTTCTTCGTCAACACCGTCTCGTGGCGCAGCGAGACATTGCCCAACATGCCCGAGATCCACCCGCGCGTCATCTTCGAGCGCCTCTTCGGCGACGGCGGCAGCGCCGAGCAGCGGCGCGCCCGCATCCAGAAGCAGGGCAGCCTCCTTGACTCGGTGCTCGAGGAGACACGCTCGCTCACGGCGACACTCGGCCGCTCCGATACCTCGAAGGTGCGCGAGTACCTGGATTCAGTGCGCGAAGTCGAGCAGCGCATTCAACACGCCGAATCCAACCTCGCGGAATCGATCGAGCTGCCTGATCGTCCGATCGGCATCCCGGCCAGTTTCGAAGATTACGCGCAGCTCATGTTCGACCTGCAGTTGCTCGCCTTCCGCAGCGACGTCACGCGCGTGTTCTCGCTGATCATGGCACGCGAGCTGAGCGGGCGTTCCTACAGTCAAATCGGCGTGCCGGGCAACCATCACCTGATTTCCCATCATCGTGAGGACGCCGCGCTCAAATCGCAGAAGGCGAAGATCGACACGCATCACATGCGCCTGCTCAATTATTTCCTGGAGCGGATGCGCGATACGCCGGACGGCGACGGCTCGCTGCTCGATCACAGTGCGATTCTGTTCGGCAGCGGCATGGGCGACGGAAATCTTCATCGTCACAACGACCTGCCGGTGCTGATGGCGGGGAAGCTCCACGGCAAGTTCCAGACCGGCTACAGCTTCAACTACACACCGGACACGCCGATGGCCAACCTGCTCGTGACGATGCTCGATCATGTGGGCGTGCCGATCGCGAAGCTGGGCGACAGCACCGGGCAGCTGCTGCTCGACTACGAGCGCGCCGGTGCGGCACCCGTGCGAGGCTAAATCACGGAGTAGGAACTGATGCGAGTGAGTCACGTGTGCTCGACGGTCTTTCAGTGGGTCAGCGTTGCGCTCGCATTGTTGTGTGTGTCGACGTCGCTCGTCGCTGACGGCTCGGGACTGGTAGACGCGGTCAGGAACGGCGACGTGCAAACTGTCCGCTCACTGCTCAAAGGCGGGGCCGACCCGAACCAGGCCGCGCCGGATGGCTCGACGGCCGTGCATTGGGCGGTCCATGACGACAACCTCGCGATGCTGAACGCGCTGCTCGATGCCGGCGCGAAACCTGATGGCGTCACTCGCTATCGGATCGCGCCGCTGACGCTGGCCGCGCAGAACGGCAACGCCGCGATCGTCGAGCGGCTGCTGACTGCTGGCGCGAATCCGGATACGGCGTCCGAAGAAGGCCAGACAGCGCTCATGACCGCGGCACGCAATGGCAGTGTCGCCGCGGTGCGCGCGTTGTTGAAGCGCGGCGCGCAGGTTGGCCTGGCCGAATCCTTCCGCGGACAGACAGCGCTGATGTT
>DATCXH010000346.1:0-20834 GCA_036565925.1 Vicinamibacterales bacterium | reverse complement strand
TTGCCCGGCCTGAACGCGCCACCGCCGGTGCCACCGCCGAACCCGGGACCGAGACCCGACCCCTGACCGGAACCTGCGCCCGTGCCGGAGCCAGAACCCGTAGACGCCGTCTCATTTGGATTCGGTGTCAATGCGCCCGGCGACACAACCGGAGCTGCGGCCAACGTCTGCGCGGGAATGTTGATCTGTTCAGGTGGAGGCTCGACCTTCGGCGGCTCAGGCGTCGGCTCAGGTGGTGTTGGCACTGAGATCTTCTGCTGCCCCTTGAGCTCCGCTTTCTTTGGCGGGTCGGGCATCTTGTTGCCGCCGCCGCCACCGCCGCCGGGTCCGGGCTGCGAAAGCCACACGATGTCTTCTGCGAGACGATCGGGCAGCACCGCCTGGTAAACCCTCTTGGGCATCAGGCTCATCACGAGCAGCACCAGACCGATAACGACGAGCTCGGTCATGAGTCCTGCGCCGAGCGCACGGCCCATGCGCTGGCCATCGGGCTGGTCGAACATGAAACGGACTTCGCGCGGGCCGTCCGTCTCGGGACGGACAGTCAGATGGGAGGACTCAGGTGCTTGCCTCTCAATCTGTTCGCGCTGGGTCGTCGTCGTCATTGACCGCTGCCCCTGGAAGTTTCTTTATTGTCCCCGACCGGCTCTGGCCCCGCAAGTTGCAAAACAAGTGCCCTCGAGCTGCATACACGGGCGCCTCACCCGTTAGACGTCGCTCTTCCTGATCTCGGTCTCTTGCCTATTCCGCTGTGTACCCGTCCCTGGCGCGCACACGCATGCCGTTCGCCGGGTTTTTCAACGTCACCCGAATCGATCGCCATTCATGCAGGCCTGGTTTTGCCGGCGTGCCGGGCACGTAACCTATCAGGTACTGATACCGCAACTCGCGCGCGATGGTGCTCAAGGTTCGTTCGAGTTCCTTCGCGTCACGTAAGAGGAACGATCGACCGCCGGTGAGTGTTGCCAGTTCGACGGCAGCCGGCACACGCGTCTTGCCCATGGTAATCGGATAGACGAGTGCTTGACTGCGTCGCGCACGCGCGAGCACTTGACCACTGGTCGCCTGGCTGTAGCGATCGGCGCCGTCCGAAAACACGATGAGCGCCTGCCGGCCTTTCTCGGGCTCGAGGCGATCGAGCGCGACAATCACCGCGTCATAGAGTGACGTCGTGCTCCACGCATCGAGCTTCGCGATGGCTTGCGACTGCGCCTCACGGTCGGTGGACAGCGGAGCGATTACCTCGGCGTTGTTGCCGATCGCGACGATCATCGAGCGGTCACCCGTCTTCAACTGCTTCAAGAAGCTTTGCGAGGCCAGCTTCGCCAGCCGCAACGGCTCACCCGCCATGCTGAAACTGCGATCAACGCCGAGTGCCACCGTCAGCGGAAACTCACCGGCGGCAAACGCCGATATCTCCTGCGGGCGATCGTTTTCGAAGACCTGGAAGTCGGACTGGCGCAGACCCATGACCAACTCGCCCTTGGCGTCGGTCACCGTGGCATAGACCTCAATGAGCTGAACGCCTGAGGAAAACTGCGCAAACAGGCCGGTATTTGCCCAATCGAGGCTCACGAAGATGATGCCAGCGACGGCAATAATTCCCCGGATCATGCGTGGTACAATCGGCCGGGTGCTGTGCCATTGACATTCCGGCACATTGAAGCAACGAGTCGCATAGCGGTTCATTGCGGAAGGTGACATATGAACCTGGGCGTTCCTGAGTTAATCATCATCCTGGCGATCGTCATCCTGATCTTCGGCGCGAACCGTTTGCCCGAGATCGGCCGCGGCATCGGCAGGGGCATTCGGAATTTCAAGGACGCGACGAAGGACGGCTCGCAGACGTCGACGACCGAGAAGTCCTAGCGACGCCCGCGGTTTGGGCCGCGGCCTTTCCTCGCCTGGCGCTCGCGCCGACCAGCGCGCTGCGCCTTTCGCCGTTCCCCTGATCTCAGTCCAGTTGACGGTTTCTTCGTCCGCACGTTGCTGCGGTGCGGCCCACGTGCGCGTTCGTCGATCCGCACGCGTTCCAACACCTCCGTCAGCCCGAGATCGACCTGACGTCGCTCCATATCTACTCTGACGACCTGCACGCGGACCTTGTCGCCGAGCCGATACACCTTCTTGGTGTTCTCACCTTTCAGAATGTGCTGCTGGTCGAGGAAGCGGTAGTAATCGTCGGCCATGCTCGAAATGTGGACGAGCCCTTCGACGTAGTGCTCGCTCAGCTCGATGAACAGGCCAAAGGGCGCGACACCGGTGATGAAGCCGTCGTATTCGTCGCCGACCTTGTCGGCCATGAACCGCACCTTCTTCCACTGCAGCAGTTCGCGCTCGGCCTCGTCGGCACGCCGTTCCATCTCTGAGGTGTGCTTGGCGATCTCCGGCAGATCCTCGATGAGCTCCTCCTCACGTGCCGACGTCATTTCGCCATGACGTGACTCGCGCAGCACACGGTGCACGAGCAGATCGGGGTATCGCCGGATCGGCGACGTGAAGTGTGTGTAATGCTCCGTCGCGAGTCCGAAATGTCCAAGACTCGCTGCGTCGTACCGCGCCTTCTGCATCGTCCGCAGCATGAGCGACGCGATGGGGCGCTCTTCAGGTGTGCCGCGGATTCGATCGACCAGCTTCTGAAACTGTTTCGGCGTGACCGTGCGTCCGGTCGTGCCCAGGCTGTAGCCCAGGGTGGTGATGAACTCTTCGAAGTCCTCGACCTTCTTCACATCGGGCGCTTCGTGTACGCGATGCAGCGCCGGCACATTGTGCGCGTCGAGATGCGCAGCGACCGTCTCGTTGGCCAGCAACATGAATTCTTCAATCAACCGATGCGCCACGTTGCGCTCCGACGCGACGATGTCCTCAATCTGTCCCAGCTCCGAAAGGATGACCTCTGCTTCGGGCAGATCGAAATCGATTGAACCTCGACGGCGGCGACGCTCGTTCAGAATCGTGAACAGCTCCTGCATCTGTTCGAACATCGGCACGAGCGGCGCATATTCGCGGGTGACCGCTTCGTCGTGGTCGGTCAGAATCGCATTCACCGCCGTGTACGTCATCCGTGCGTTGCTGTTGATCACGCCGTCGTGTAGCTCGTAGCGGACGACGCTGCCGCGGCGATCGACTTCCATGAGACAGGACTGCACTAATCGATCCACGTGCGGATTCAAACTGCAGAGGCCGGTGGCCAGCTCCGCTGGAAACATGTGCACCGCACGTTCGGTGAAGTACACCGACGTACCGCGTGCGTACGCCTCTTCGTCGAGGGCGCTGCCTTCTTTCACGTAGTGCGCGACATCGGCAATGTGCACTCCGAGCCAGTAGTGTCCGTTGGGCAGTCGCTCGATCGTGATCGCGTCGTCGAAATCGCGCGCGTGTTCGCCGTCGATGGTCACCGTGGTAATTCCGCGAAAGTCGCTACGTCCCTTGATGTCGCGTTCTTTGACGACAACGCCGAGCCGTGTGGCCTCGGCGATCGACTCCTCTCCGTGCGCGTCGGGGATGTGGAACTTGCGGATGATGACTTGCGTGTCGACCCCGGGCTCGTCGATGCGACCGAGCACTTCGACGACGCGTCCGATCGGTCCGCGCGTTGCGCTCGGCCAGCGCGTGATCTCAACGACCACCATCTCGCCAGGCTCGGCTGCCGACCACTGCCCGGTTGGCACGTGCACGTCGGTCAGCACGCGACGGTCGAACGGGACGACGTAGCCGAGGCCGGAGTCGTCCACCTCGAAACGACCGACGATGTTCGACTGACTGCGCTCGAGAATCTTGATGATGCGGCCTTCGAGGCCCTTCTCGGTGCGGCGCTCCACTCGCGCGACGACGCGATCGCCGTGCATCGCTTCAGTGAGGTTCGCCGCCGCGATGTAGATGTCGCCGCCATCGCCGTGCTCCGCTACGACAAAGCCAAAGCCACCGGGATTGGTGGTGAGCCGCCCGACGATGAGATCCATCTTCTCGGGCAGGCCGAAACGATTACCGCGAATCTGCAGTAGATCGCCGGACGAGACCAGTGTTTTGAGCTGTCGCTTGAAGGCCGCGCGCTCTTCGCGCGGCACGCGAAATACCTGCATCAGCTCGCGTGCGGTCGCCGGGTGAGGGACCGCCTCACGAATGTGGTCAAGTAGGTCCTGATTGCTACGCAACGAGAATGACCTGCAGATCGCCGACGTTGGTGTTGGTGGGACCGGTGCGAATGAGATCGCCGATCCGGTCAAAGAATTCGTAGGTGTTGTTGTTGTTCAGATAATCCTCTGGTGCGGCAAGTCCTGCCGCCCCTGCCCGCTCAAATGTTGTGGAATCGACGATGGCTCCGGCGGCATCGGTCGGGCCATCGATGCCATCGGTTCCCACACTGGCCGCAGTGACGCGCGGGCCGAGCGCAGCCAGCGCCTGTGCCATCGCGAATGCAAATTCCTGATTGCGTCCGCCTTTCCCCTGGCCTCTTACTGTAACTGTCGTCTCACCGGAAGCAATCACGCAGACCGGTCGCCGCATTGAGGCGATCGCTTCGGCCGTTCGTGCAACGTGCTGTCGCGCCGCATCGCGCGCTTCTCCGGTCACAGGTTCCGGAACGATGTGTACGTCATAGCCGAGCGATACGGCCGCACGACGTGCGCCCTCGATCGCCCCGCGTTGTGGACCGATTACGCGCGCTATCGCGCGCGCCAGCCGCGGATCTCCGGTTGGTGGCGTCTCAGGAACGTCGCCCGCGACGCCGCGAACAAGCCGGTCGACGACCGGCGGCGGATAGATCGCGCGCCCACCGCGTCGATCCAGGACCTCGAGCGCTCCCGCAAACGTGCTGTCGTCCGCAACGGTCGGTCCTGAAGCGATCACTGACAGATCGTCGCCGACGACATCCGATACGGCGAGCGTCAGCACCGATCCTCGTGCCGCGACTGCGAGTTGTCCGCCCTTGATCGACGAGAGATGCTTGCGCACGGTGTTCAGTTCGTAAATGTCCGCCCCCTGTTCCATCAGGATACGAGCGGTGCGCTGCTTCGCCTCGAGCGGAATCTCCGCGGCGGGCAGCGCCATCAACGACGAGCCTCCGCCCGAGATCAGCACAAGCAACAGATCGCGCGCATCGGACGCGCGTGCCACCTCGAGCGCACGACGCGCGCCGGCCACGCTGCCGCCGTCCGGAAAGGGATGTCCAGCGTCATACCAGATAGTCGAGGGAGGCAGCGTGACCGCGGAGTCGGGACTATGACGGGGACCAATCGCGAGCAGCGTCCGCAGGGGAACGACGGACGCCGCCGCACAGGCCTCGATCATCGGCGCGGCGGCTTTACCCGCGGCGATGATGTCAACGGCCGCGGCACGCTGCATCGCCTCGCGCACTTCGTCGTCATCGAGCGTACGACGTACGAGCAAACCGGCATTGACCGCATCAATGGCCGAACGCAGAACGGTGACGAGATCGTGGCGAAGGTGTGAAGCGGAGGAGGTCAGTGCACTTGCCGGGGATCGGCCCACGCCGAGAGTCCGGTGACGACGTCGAACTGTCGCAGAAGCCGGCTGACGACTTCGTCGGCATCTGCTTCGGCGCACAGCCGATCGAGTTGAGACATGACCTTCACGAGGGCCTGCTCCACGTCTCGAATGGCGTGCTCCGAGTAGTACTCACGCTGCTTGTCGAGACAGCGTTGGCACTTGATAAACTCCTCGCGATAGAACTCTTGTACGGTGTGAATCACCGGCTCGGGCAGGCGAGAGTCCGTGAGGTAACGAGACAACAGGCGCTTCCGCAACGCGGGCATACCCTGAATAGGTAAAGTCTAAACAGGGCGTTAATAATCTGTCAACGAGGTTTCAGGCCGCTTCCCGCGCTGCGACCAGGCCACCGACGCTGCCTACCAGCATCCCGCCGAAAATCAAGTACAAACAGAGGCGAATCGGCAGGAATTGCACCGATCCTCCCCCAAGAAGACTGTTCAGGTTGGGTCCCCACCAGGCCATGGCGACCAGGAATCCTACCCAGAGGGCCACTATGGCGAGGAGTGCCCCGATTCCACCCTGAAGGAAGCCTTCAGCCACGAACGGCCCGCGAATGAACGCGAGAGGCGCGCCCACCAGCTCCATGATTTCGAGTTCATCCCGCCGGGTGCGCAGTCCGAGGCGAACAACGGTGGCGACCGTGACAGCCGCCGCGACGGCCATCAACAACGCGAGCATGAGCCCCGCGGCGCGGACCGTCCCGAGTCCCGCTCCGACTCGCGTCAACCAATCCCGGTCGTATCGCGCGTCAGCCACGCCCGGCATTGCCATGAGGCGCTTGACCAGGCGTTCCGCGGTCGCGTGCTCGGCATCAGGTCGCACGCGTACTTCGATCGATGCCGGGAACGGGTTCTCGTCGAAGCCGCTGGTCAACTCGGCCAATTCCGCGAACTCGCGGCGGAAGCGCGTGAGCGCCTCGGCCTTGGACACATACTCTCGGCCACTCGCCAGTCCACTCGAATCGATTGCCGTTTCGACGGCGCCACGCTGATCGGATGTCGCGTCGTCTCGGAGGTAGACCGAGAACTCCGCCGCCGACGACCATCGTGCCAGCAACTGTTCGGCATTCCAGGTGACGATCAGCATCGCGCCGAGCACGATGAGCGCGAGGGCAATGGCCAGTACGGCGAAGGCGCTCGACCCGCGGCTTCGCCACAGACTGGCGCCACCCTGGCGAAACGCGTATTCGATCGACCTCATGCGACCTCGACGACCTTGCCCTGATCGAGGGTGATCGTGCGCCGGCCGACCAGGCGAATGAGCTCGCGATCGTGCGTGGCGACCAGCACCGTCGTACCGCCGGCATTGATCTCACGCAGCAGATTCGTGATCTCGAGCGAGAGATCCGGATCAAGATTTCCGGTCGGTTCGTCGGCGATGACCAACACTGGATCGTTGACGAGGGCGCGTGCGATGGCGATGCGCTGCTGCTCACCGCCGGAGAGATCCTGCGGATAGGCATTGATGCGGTGTTGCAACCCGACCCACTTGAGGACCTGGAAGGCGCGGCGCCGCTGCTGTGCGGCCGGGACACCGAGCACTTCCGGCACAAACGAGATGTTCTCGAGCACCGTGCGGCTCGGAATCAGCTTGAAATCCTGGAAGATGAAACCGATGCCGCGGCGATACTCTTGAATTTCGCTGCGTTTGAGCGTCGCCAGATTCTGGCCGTTGACGAAGACCTCACCCTCACTCGGTCGCTCCTGCAGAAGAAGCAGACGCAGGAATGTCGATTTGCCGGCACCGCTCGGGCCGGTCAGAAAAACGAATTCAGCTTTCTCAATGGAGAGCGTGAGATCACGCAGTGCGTACAGGCCGCGGCTATAGACCTTCGAGAGGTGATGCGTCTCGATCACGTTTTTGTGAGGATAGCATGAGGTCAGCCCAACTCGCGCTTCAGCAAATCACTCGCTAGCTTGGGATTGGCTTTGCCGCCGCTCCCTTTCATCACCTGGCCGACGAGGAAGCCGAACGTCTGATGCTTGCCGGCTCGGTACTGCGAAACGGCGTCGGCATGCTTACCGACGACGTCGCGAACGATCGCCATCAACGCGCCTTCGTCGCCGATCTGCGCGAGCCCTTCGGAGGCGACGATCGCGTCGGCCGACCGGCCGGAGTCGTACATCTTCGCGAAGACGTCCTTCCCCACCGAGTTGCTGATGGTGCCTTTGTCGATGATGGCGATCAACCCGGCGAGCGCCTGCGGCGTGATCGGCACCTGCTCGATCTCCTGCCCGCGATCCTTCAGCGTGCGCAGCACCTCGCCCATGATCCAGTTGCTTGCGGCCTTGGCGTTTCCCGACGCCTTGGCCGTGGCTTCGAAGTAGTCGGCCAACGCCGCGGATTGTGTGAGCACGCCGGCGTCATAAGGCGGAATCGCATACTGCTCGACCAACCGGCGGCAGCGCGCTTCGGGCAATTCCGGCATCGTGCCACGCACCCGTGCGATGCGTGCCTCGTCGACGATCAGCGGCGGCAAATCCGGCTCAGGGAAATACCGATAGTCGTGCGCCTCTTCCTTGCTGCGCATCGAATGCGTTGTGCCGGTGGAGGAATCCCACAGACGCGTCTCCTGCTTGACGCGTCCGCCGCTCTCGACGGTCTCGATCTGACGCTCGATCTCGTACTCCAGCGCCTTTTCCACATAGCGGAACGAGTTGACGTTCTTCACTTCCGCCTTGGTGCCGAACGTGGCCTGCCCCACCGGCCGCACCGACACGTTGGCGTCGCACCGAAGGCTGCCCTCTTCCATGTTGCCGTCGCTGACCTCGAGCCACACCAGGATGTCACGCAAGCGGCTGAAGAATTCGGCGGCTTCGGCCGCGGACCGCATGTCGGGCTCGCTCACGATTTCGATGAGCGGAACGCCGCTGCGGTTGTAGTCGACGTAGGTGCATCGATCCGAGTCGGGGAAGCCCTCGTGCAGCGACTTGCCGGCGTCTTCTTCCATGTGAATGCGTGTCAGACCAACATGCTTCGACACGCCGCCTACGGTGATATCCAGCCCGCCGCCGAGCGCCAGCGGTCGCTCGTACTGCGAGATCTGATAGCCCTTCGGCAGATCGGGATAGAAGTAATTCTTACGGGCGAAGATGGAAGACGACTGCACGCGACAGCCAAGCGCGACAGCCGCTTTGATCGCGTAGTCAACCGCGAGGCTATTGAGAACTGGGAGCGCACCCGGAAGACCGAGGCACACGGGACAGACCTGCGAGTTCGGCGGTGCGCCGAAGTCGGTGCGGCACCCGCAGAAGATCTTGGTGGCCGTACGAAGCTGCGCGTGGATCTCGAGTCCGATGACAGCTTCGTACGCCACGAGTAAAGACCCTTTTGGACTCCTAGACTTTCGGGCCAGCCGCCTTGACGGATGGCGCCACGTCGTTCTCGAACGTCTTGAAGTTCTCGACGAACATGTTGGCGAGCTTCTTCGCCTGCTCGTCGTACTTCGCGATGTCGGACCACGTGGTGCGCGCGTCGAGCACGCTGTCGGGCACACCCGGGCACGTCATCGGAATATCGATATTGAAGACCGAGTGCTTCCGGTACTCGACCTTGTCAAGCTGCCCGGTCAGCGCTGCAGTGATCATCGCGCGCGTGTAGGCGATCTTCATGCGGCTCCCGACGCCGTACGGACCGCCGGTCCAGCCGGTGTTCACCAGCCACACGCGCGCGTTGTGCTTGGCGATCTTCTCGCCGAGCATCTTCGCGTAGACGTTCGGATTGAGCGGGAGAAACGGTGCACCGAAGCACGTGCTGAATGTCGCCTTCGGCTCGGTGACGCCCTTCTCGGTTCCGGCCACACGCGCGGTGTACCCAGAGAGGAAGTGATACATCGCGCCGTCCGGCGTGAGGCGCGCGATCGGCGGCAGCACGCCGTAGGCGTCCGCCGTCAACATCACGACGTTGGTCGGATGGCCACCCTTGCCTGACAACTCCGCGTTGTCGATGAACGTGATCGGATACGACGCGCGGGTGTTCTCGGTCAGCGACGCGTCATCCAGATCGAGGGCACGCGTATCCGGGTCGACGACGACGTTCTCGAGAATGGTCCCGAAGCGCCGAGTCGTTTCGTAGATCTGAGGTTCCGCCTCGCGCGACAGCTTGATCACCTTCGCGTAGCAGCCACCCTCGAAGTTGAAGACGCCGGTATCGCTCCAGCCGTGTTCGTCATCACCGATCAGCCGACGGTTCGGATCGCTCGAGAGCGTCGTTTTGCCCGTGCCGGACAGTCCGAAAAAGAGCGCGGTGTCGCCGCCCGCGCCGATGTTGGCCGAGCAGTGCATCGAGAGCACGCCCTGCAGTGGAAGGGTGTAGTTGAGAATGGTGAAGATGGACTTCTTGATTTCACCGGCGTAGTGCGTGCCGCCGATGAGCACGAGTTTCTTGCCGAAGTGGACGAAGACGAAAACCTCGGAACGCGTGCCATGCTTGGCCGGGTCGCTCTTGAAGTTCGGTGCATCGATCACGGTGTACTCGGGTCGATGCGTCGCGCGCTTGGCGGGGTCCGTCTCGGGCAGAAACATGTTGCGCGCGAACAAATTGTGCCAGGCGAATTCGTTGACGATGCGAATCGGCAGCTTGTACTTCGCGTCGGTGCCGCCCCAGGCGTCGAGGACGTAGAGATCCTTGTCCTGCAGATACGCCATCATGTCCTTGTGGAGCGCGTCGAACTTCGCTTCCTCCACCGGCCGGTTGACGTTGCCCCAGTGCACGTGGCGTTCGCTCGACGGTTCCTTGACGACGAACTTGTCGTTCGGCGACCGTCCGGTGTGCTGACCCGTCTTCGCGACGAGCGGCCCTTCGGCGGCCAGAATGCCCTCACCGCGACGAAGAGCCTCCTCGTACAAGGCGGCCGGGCTCAGGTTCCAGTGGACGCGTCCCGAACGAAGGATGCCAAGAGCTTCGAGACCGTGCGCCCGCTCAACCTGTATAGACATACTGTTTGACTCCCCTCCGTTGCCGGCAGCTAAGCTCGCTCATAGCTGGTGCAATTTCGCGAGCCGCAATTATGACGAAAACGCCGATCGTACTGGGCCGTTCGTGGATCCGTCAACTCGGGACGCAAAGATCCATGTTCCAGGTTCCAGGTTCCAGGTTCCCGGGTTCCAGGTTCCAGGTTCCAGGTTCCAGGTTCCGAGGTATAGTGTTGCTAGGGAAAACGTTAGTCCAGGGAGGGTAAACAGCCGTCGCCGGCTGCCGTATTCCAATGAGAACGCCTCCTCGACGCGTCGCCAAGCCCGGACTGGTGCCTCGTTCGGTGCCATCAGCACCGAAGACACCGGCCCGTGTCCAGCAGCCGCCGACGTCCAGGGACTCGGAACTGGCCGCCACCGTCAAAGCCCTCGTCCTCGCGGGCGAGCGTGACGCAGCGCGCGAACGTTTCGCCGACCTGGTCACACGACAGCAGCGCCGCGCGGTGCGCATCGCCTACAACTATTTACGCGATGCTCACGATGCCGACGAGGCAGTTCAGGACGCGTTTCTCAAAGTGTTTACCCATATCACCAGCTATCGCGAGGAATACCCCTTCGAGGTCTGGTTCACGCGTATCCTCGTGAACGGGTGCCTCGACCTTCGCAAGGCCCGCACGCGTCGACTGCGTTGGGCACTGCCGATGTCGTCGCAGCCGAACATGCCGACGGCACCCGAGCCCGCCGCACAGGGGCCGAGCCCCGAAGATCGTCTGATGTCGAGCGAGCGCGCGAAGCAAATCACGTCTGCGGTCGAGCAACTGCCCGATCGCCAACGACTGGTCTTCACGCTGTGCCACATCTCCGAGCACACGACGAGTGAAATCAGTCAGGCGCTTGGCTTGAGCGAGGCAACCGTCCGCGTGCACTTGTTCCGAGCGGTACGAAAACTTCGCAAGCTGCTCGAGCGGCCTCGTGCGGAATCAGCCCCGCGTGCGGATGGCTTGCGCGGACCCGATCCGGAGACGCCAGTAATATGAAGCGCGCTCATCTCTCCGACGATCGTCTGATTGAGATCTGCCTCACCGATCCGCTCGCGCCGATTGACGAACCACACCTGCGCAACTGCGAGCGGTGTGAGCATCGCCGACTGGTATTGGCCTCGACGCTTGGCGACGTCAGCGAGCGCGTGATGAGCGAAGTGGATGCGGCGTTCCCTGCCGAACGCCTCGCGCGTCAGCACGCGCGCATCATGCAGCAGCTCGATCATCTCGGCCGACCGGCCCGTGTCATCGCCTTCCCGGTCGGACGCACGCAGGAACCCGCGCGGCCGGCAGTGTCGGTGCGCCGCACGCGGCGCTGGGTCGCTGCCACTGGTGCGATTGCCGTCGCGTTTCTGGTCGGTATCTTCACCGATCATCTCGCCCATCAACAGCCGGCCAATCGCGCTGTGCAGACACGCATCGCCTCACGCGCGATCCCGACACCGGTGACGCGTACCGTCGCGGCGTCGATCTCGATGTCCGACGATGAGTTTCTCGGCCAGGTTGAGGCCGCAGTCGGCAGCACCGGGCCCGCTGCGCTGCGCCCGCTCGACGCACTCACGCCTCGCGCCTGGGACGTGCAGTAGGCTTTGCCCCCACTCATCTTCCGCCGCGGCCTCGATATGAAACACGAGGTCGCCGGCGTGCTTGCCGCCAGCTATCACAGCGATCTCGTCGCCGACATCAAAGCCTCGGAGTTCACGTTTCAGTCGGGCCGACTCACCGTCCACCTCGCGCGTGAGTTCGGCTTCTGCTACGGCGTCGATCGGGCGGTGGACTACGCGTATCAGGCACGACAGCGTTTTCCCGATCGCCCGGTGTTCCTGACCGGCGAGATCATTCACAACCCACATGTGAACCGCCAGATTCGCGCGCAGGGCGTCCGCTTTCTCACCGATCCTGGAGAGTCGCTCAACGCGCTGACGCCGAACGACGTCGTCATCCTGCCCGCGTTCGGCATCACCGTGGAGCTTCTCGAGACCCTGGTGAACCGCGGGTGCACGCTCGTCGATACGACATGCGGCTCGGTGCTCAACGTCTGGAAGAACGTGATGCGCTATGCCGAGCAGGGCTTCACGTCAGTGATACACGGAAAGTACTGGCACGAGGAGACTCGGGCCACCGCGTCACAGGCGCAGCGGGCCGGGAGCGGTCACTACCTGATCGTGCTCGACCGCACCGAGGCGGCACTGGCGTGCGACTACATTCGTGGCCGCGGATCGCGCGAGCACTTCCTGCAGGCGTTCGCACAAGCGGTGTCCCCCGGTTTTGACCCTGATGTGCACCTGCATCGGATCGGGTGTGCGAACCAGACGACCATGCTCAGCTCAGAGTCGCTCGAAATCGGAGAGATGTTTCGCACCGCGATGGCCGACCGGCATGGTGCCGCACAGCTGGAGGAGCGGTTCAGGGCATTCGACACGATCTGCAGCGCCACGCAGGACCGTCAGGACGCGATCATCGAGTTGCTCGGCAGCCAGCCCGTCGACCTGATGATCGTGCTGGGCGGGTACAACAGCAGCAATACCTGCAATTTGGCAAAAATTTGTGCCGATCGTCTGCCGACCTATCACATAGCCGATCCTGACGGCCTGAGATCTGCGACCGAGGTCCATCACAAGCCAGCGGGCGCCAAGCACGAGACGATCAGCCGCAACTGGCTGCCCTCGGTTGGCCCTGTGGCTATTGGCCTGACTTCGGGGGCGTCGACCCCGGATAACCTGGTCGAGCGTGTAATCCGCCGCCTCGATGCGCTCGCCAACGGCGACGCGGACGTCGACTCCTGACCCTCGACGTACCTTGGGGCGGGACATCTCGCCGTGTTACCGTATGTCTTTGCACCAAATGCAGTAAACGGCTTTTCATGGATAGTCGTATGGCCGGGTATTGGCTATGACTCCCAAGAACCTGCTGAGCCTGTTCGTCGTGTCGTTTGCGCTCCTCGTCACTGCTCTGCCTGCCGCCGGTCAGGGCAAGTGGTGGCAGTCCGAGGAATACAAGCGCGAATTGAAATTGACGGCTGAGCAGAGCAAGAAGCTCGAAGAGGTCTTCCAGGCGTCAGTCCCAACGTTGAAGTCGCTGAAGAAGTCGCTCGATCAAGCGGAGTCAGAGTTCGAGCGTCTGCTCGAACGCGGCGACGACGGTTCCGTGATGGACCAGGTGGAGCGCGTCGAGGCTGCCCGTGCGGAGTTGAACAAGCAGCACACACTCATGATGCTCCGGATGAAGCGGGTGCTGACGACGGAACAGTGGGCCAGGTTCAACGCCATGCATCAGACGGCTGAACGCGAGCGTACCCGATCGAGCGCACGGAAGTAGGACGCGCCAGATCGGCTTTTCCAGATACAGGACTTAACAGGTTTTACAAGACACCATGAAGAATTCGTGTGCCTTCTTGACGTTGCTGACGCTGGCCCTGGGCGCGTCGCCGGGCTTCGCTCAGGAGAGTGAACAGGAGCGGATCGACGCGATCACCCGCGACGCCGTTCGTCAGTTTGCCGAAGGGCGATCCGGCGAAAATCAGACTCGCCCCACGAATCCTCCGCAGCCGGGCGTGCGCGTCGAGCTGACACTCGATGACGCCGTCAAACGCGCGCTCGAACAGAATCTCGACATCGCCGTTGAGCGACTGAATCCCCAGGCATTCGACTTCGCAATTTCCTCGCTCAACGCCAACTTCCGCCCGACGGTTACCTCGAATTTCGGCATGCGCAACCAGTCCGCGTTCGAGCGGACCACAACGGCCGGCTCGTCTTCCGCAAACGGACTGACAACGACCGAAACGCTGACGGGCAATTACGGCGTGACGCAGAACGTGAAGTGGGGAGGCGGAAGCTTTGCGATCGGGTGGAACAACAGCCGCATCGAGCAATCGATCCTCACTGCCACACGCAATCCGACGCTCAATAGCAGTCTCACAGGGGCGTACGTACAGCCTCTGCTGAGGAACTTCCGTATCGATGGCACGCGAGCGCAGCTGCAGATTACGCGCATCAACCAGGAGCAGTCTGAAACCGCTCTGCGCGCGACGGTGGTGCGGACGGTGGCCAACACTCGCAATGCCTATTGGGACCTGGTGTTCGCGATTCAGGCAGCCGAGGTCGCGGAGCGTTCGCTGGATCTCGCCACCAAGCTCGTCGAAGACAACCAGGCGCGCGTCGAAGTTGGCACGCTCGCACCCCTCGACGTCGTGCAGGCACAGGCGGAACAGGCCACGCGCCGGCAGTCAGTGGCCACGACGCAGGCGGCGGTGCGCACTGCGGAGCTCGCGCTCAAGCGGTTGATTGTAAACGGCACTGAAGATCCCTATTGGGTCGCCACCATCGAGCCCATTGATCGCCCGACGTACTCGACGGAGGCTCTCGATGTGGGGGGCGCAGTGCGGAAGGCATTAGCTTCGCGCACCGATATCGAGACCTCGCGCAAGCAGGTGCAGGCCAACAACGTCTCGATCAGGAGCCTGTCGGATCAGAGGCTTCCTGCCCTCGACCTGACGGCGAGCTACGCCGCCGCCGGTATCGCTGGGACGCAGTTCGTCCGCGCGCCCGGCGTGTTCACGGGCCCCGCCACGGAAGTCATTCAGAGCGGCTTCAGCAATGCGCTGAGCACGCTGTGGCGCCAGACGGCTCCGACCTGGAACTTCGCGGTGAACTTCAGTTATCCCATCGGCACGAGCACCGCTGACGCCAATCTGGCCCGGGCCCGTGTTCTGCAGCAGCAAACAATCGCACAGCAGCGCCAGCTCGAACTGCAAATCGCGACCGAGGTGACCAACGCCGCATTGCTCGTTGAATCCAACCGCGAACGGCTGCAGGCCGCACAGGTCGCGCGCGAATTCGCCGAGAAGCGCCTCGAGGCCGAACAGAGCCGGTTCGAGGTTGGCCTCTCCACGAACTTCTTCGTCGTGCAGGCGCAGCGCGACCTGCGCGACTCGGAGAACGCCGAGTTGCGTGCACTGCTCGACTATCGTCGCGCACAAGTGGACTTCGAACGCGCGCAGGAGATTCCGGCGGCCGGCAACGGTTCCAACGTCACGACAATTCAGCCGGGCGGCGGTCAGGCCACTCGCGCCAACGCGGGGGGTGGTGGCGGCGGCAACTTCGGCGGCGGCAATTAGTTGATCGGAGGAACGAGACTCATCTCAGCGTCATGAGAAAAATAGTCATCGGTGCGGTAATCGTCGGAGTCGCTCTTGCGGGCGTTCTCTATTACAGAAGCTCGCGAAGCGATTCGGGCACAGAAGCTGCCGGACCGGGCGCTGAAGGTGGTGGTGGGTTCGCTGGCCGCCGCGGCGGAGGTGGCGGCGATTTTGGCGGCGGCGGTCGCGGTGGGGCCGGTGGCGGTTTCCGGGGCGGCGGCGGCTTCAGTGGCCGTGGCCCGATGGTCGTCGAGCTGGCAGCAGCACGCAAAGCATCGATGAATCAGGAGGTCCGCGTTGTCGGCAACCTGATCGGCGAAGCGACGGTTGCGGTAGCGCCGCGTACCGCAGGACGCCTGCAGGACGTGTTCGTGCGACTCGGTGATCGCGTCACCCGCGGTCAGCGCATCGCCAAGATCGAGGACTTCGAGATCGTCGAGCAAGTGAAGCAGGCCGAGGCCGCACAGGAAGTCGCGGCGGCGACGATTCGTCAGCGTGAAGCCGACTTGCAGCTCGCGCTCACCAACGTCGAGCGCTCACGCAATCTCTTCCAGCGCCAGCTATTGCCCAAGCAGACACTCGACGACAACGAGGCGCGCTATCAGGCCGCGGTCGCGCAGATCGATTTGGCCAAAGCCCAGAGCGCGCAATCGAAGGCCCGCCTCGACGAGCTGCGTATCAACCTCGCCAACACCGTGATCGTCTCGCCAGTCAATGGCTTCGTCGCCCGTCGCGCAGTCGACCCCGGCGCATTCGTCTCGCAGAACGCGCCGATCGCCGATGTCGTGGACATCAGCAGCGTGCGTCTCATCGTCAATGTCGTTGAGCGCGACCTCAAGGAACTGCACCCTGGCGCGACGGCCAAGGTCGAAGTGGACGCCTTCCCTGGCGAGATGTTCCGCGGACGCATCGCTCGTGTGGCACCGGTTCTCGATCCAGCCACTCGCACCGCCCCGATCGAGATCGAGATTCCCAACAGTGATTTTCGGTTGAAGCCGGGCATGTACGCGCGCGTCGGCATCACGACGGAGACCAGGAAGGAAACGCTGGTTGTGCCAGTTGATGCGGTAGCCGACCTCGGCGGCCGGCGCGGGGTTTTTCAACACCTGAACGGCATTGCCATCTTTCGCACCGTGGAGATCGGCACCGAGGGTGAGCAATTGATCGAAGTGGTTGGCGGCCTCAACGAGGGCGATCAGGTGATCACGACTGGCGCGCGTGCATTGCGTGACGGCGATCGTGTGCAGCTCGCCGGCGGCGAAAGTGGACGTCGAGGCAACGGCGGTCGTGGACGCGGCGATGGCGCAACGCCAGCCGCGCGCGAAGGTGGCGCGCGCGACGGCGGCGCACGTCCAGACGGGAGTGCGACGCCAGGGGCATCGGGCCAGCGCCCTGCTGGCGATAGCTCGGGCCGGCGTTCGGGCGGAGACGGATCAAGCCGTCGCTTCGGCGGCGATGGCTCGGGCAGCTACGGCGACGGCAGCGGACGACGATCTGGAGGCGACGGTACCCAGCGTCCGCAGGGCGGTCAGCGACCAGGCAACGGCGGTTCATCACAATAGGGCAAGACTCACGTAAGTCATTCGGTAGAGCGTTCACATGAGTATTCCCCGTTTAGCGATTCAGCGTCCGGTCACGATGTTCATGATCAGCGCAGTGATCACACTGCTCGGGCTGATCTCACTTACGCGGCTGCCCGTCGATCTCATGCCCGAGTTCGAGCAGCCGACGCTGAACGTTCGCACCAGCTACCCTGGCGTCGGTCCGCTCGAGATCGAAGAACTGATCACGCGGCCGCTCGAGCAGGCGGTCAGCGCGGTGCCCGGCATCGTGCGCGTGACCTCGTCCTCGTCTGAAGGCAACAGCCAGGTGCAGTTGAACTTCGAATGGGGCTCGGATCTTTCCGAAGCCGCCGACGAAGTGCGCACGCGCGTCGACCGCATGCGCGGCCGTCTCCCTGAAGACGCGGACCCGCCGACCATCTTCAAGTTCGACTCGAACCAGTTGCCGGTTGCGCAGATCGGTATCGAAGGCGACTACGACCCGGTTACCCTCCGCGAGATCGCGCAGAACGAGATTGCCCCCCGCTTCGAGCGCGTCGATGGCGTCGCCGCGGTTACCGTCAACGGCGGCGTCCGGCGGCAGATTCACGTCAAGCTGTCCAAGGAAAAGATCACCGCGCTCAACCTCTCGGTGAACAACGTCGTCAACACGCTGCGCAACGAGAACCAGAACACACCGCTCGGCGAGATCTACCAGGGCAACTCGACCTTCCTGGTCCGCAGCCAGGGCCAGTTCCAGAACCTCGAGGACATCCGCAACGTCGTCGTGATGACGCGGGACTCGGTGCCGGTCTACATGCGCGACATCGCCGACGTGCAGGACACAACCGAGCAGCGCCGCTCGTTCATGCTGATCAACGGCAAGCCGGGCGTGCAGATTCAGGTGCAGAAGCAGTCGGGCAAGAACACGGTGGCGGTCGCCGCGGCCGTGCGCAAGGAAGTTGACCGCGTGAACAAAGAGGTCCCGGGCATCAAGATGACCGTGACCCAGGACAACTCGGTCTTCATTCAGCGCGCGATCAACAACGTCCAGGAGCACGCACTGGTCGGCGGCATCCTGGTCGTGCTGATCATCTTTGCGTTCCTCCGCGACTTCCGCTCGACGCTCATCGTCTGCACGTCGATTCCCGTATCGGTCATCGGCACGTTTGCATTGCTCTACTTCGGCGGCTTCACGCTGAACACGATGACCTTCGGCGGTCTCGCCCTCGGCATCGGCATGATCGTCGACGCGGCGATCGTCGTGCTCGAGAACACGCACCGCCACCTGCACATGGGCAAGGACAAGATGACGGCCTCGATTGACGGCAGTGAGGAGGTCTGGTCGGCGATTCTCGCCTCGACACTGACCCACATCGCCGTGTTCGTTCCCCTGCTCTTTCTGTCGGGGACCGCGAGCATCTTGTTCACGCAGCTATCCTTCGTCGTGATGTTCTCGCTGATGATGTCGCTGTTCGTGGCCGTGACGATCGTGCCGGTGCTCTGCTCCCGCTGGCTGAAGACGCCGGATGAAGAAGCGGCGGCGACGGGCATCATGAGCCGCTTCTATCGCATGAGCGAACGGTTCCTCGAGCGGATGGACGAGGCCTACCGCCGCGCCATTCACGTGGCGCTCAATCATCGGCCGACGGTGATCGGCGGGGCCGCAGCGCTCGTCGTGGCAGCGGCGCTGATCTATCCGCAAATCGAAACCGAACTCCTGCCGCAGACCGACGAAGGCGAGGTCAATATCAACGCCGAGCTCGCCGTCGGAACCCGCATCGAGCGCACCGAAGAAGCCTTGATGAAACTGCAGGAGATGATCAAGGAGTACGTGCCCGAGGCGACGACGGTCATCACCCAAGGTGGTGGCGGTGGCAACAACTATCAACAGGGCGGCGGCAGCACACATCGCGGCCAGATTCGCCTCATGCTGGTCCCACGCGACCAACGCACGCGGACCAACGAGCAGATTGCGATCGCACTGCGGCGCCAGCTCGCGGGCCTTCCTGGCGTCGTGGTGCGCGCCAACCCGGCCGGCGGCAACAACCAGATCATGCGGTTCCTCAGCGGCGGTGGGAATAACAACGGCGGATCGAGCCGTCTCCAGCTGGAGATTCGCGGCCACGACCTCGACGATGCCCGTCGTCTTGCGCAGGATGCCCGCGTGATGATGGAAGACACGCCCGGAATCGCCGACGTCAACGTCGGTCGTGAGGAAGGTCGTCCGGAGATCGCCGTCCGCGTCGATCGGCCCAAAGCCGCAATGCTCGGCATGTCGGTGGCCAGCGTGGCCAACACGATTCAGACCAACGTGGCCGGAACCACGGCGGCCCAGTTCCGTGAACGCGGCAACGAGTACCCCGTCGTCGTGCAGTTGCGCGAGCAGGATCGCGAAGCGATCGGCGATGTCGGCGATGTGCTCCTTAGCACGCCCACTGGCCAGGTCGTGCCGGCCAAGAACGTGCTCCTGCTCAACCGCGAAGCGGGTCCGGTGCAGATCCAGCGCAAGAACATGGAGCGCATGACAACGGTCAACGCCGAGATCGAGGTGCCGTTGAGCCAGGCCGTCGCCTCGGTACAGTCGCGTCTCGGCCAACTGCGAGTGCCGCCTGACTTCTCCATCGGCTTCGGTGAGGAGCTCGAGGAACAGGCCCGCTCGTTCAAACAGCTACAGCTCGTGCTGATCCTCGCGGTGCTGCTCGTCTATGCCGTCATGGCGTCGCAGTATGAGTCGCTGCGCGATCCGTTCATCATCATGTTCTCGGTGCCGGTAGCGGCGATCGGCGTGGTTTTGAGTCTGCTGCTGACGGGGACATCGTTCAGTATGCAGGCCTACATCGGCATCATCATGCTCGCCGGTATCGTCGTCAGCAACGCGATTCTGCTGGTGGACTACATCAATACGCTCCGCCGTCGCGACGGCATGCCGCTGCGTGAGGCGGTCGAGCTCGGTGGGCGCACACGGCTTCGTCCGATTCTGATGACCTCGATCGCCACGATGCTGGGTCTCGTTCCGATGGCTATCGGCATCGGCGAGGGCGGCGAGCTGCAGGCACCACTGGCCCGTGTCGTCATCGGCGGGTTGCTCACGTCAACGCTGGTGACGCTGGTGCTGGTGCCGGCCGTCTACACGGTCTTCGAAGAAGGACTGTCGGGGTTCTTCAAGAAGGGCGCGAAGGCCCATTGATGGAAGGCGGGTCTAAAGACCCGCCTCTACGCAGTCAGCGTCCGTAGCAACTCTTCTACCGTTTCCCCTGTGACGGGATCGCGCCAGTCCGGCGCGATCTCGGACAGCGGCTTCAACACGAATCGTCGTTCCCGAAAGCGCGGATGCGGCACGATCAAGGACGGTGCCTCATCGATGATCGCATCTGCATAAAGAATCAAGTCCAGATCCAGTGTGCGCGACGCACCGGGAAACGGACGCTCGCGCCCGAGATCACGCTCGATGGCGAGGAGTGTGTCGAGGAGCGCGCGCGCGCTCAGTGGCGTCTCCCCTACTGCGGCCGCATTGAGAAATGTTGGCTGTGGACCGACGCCGACCGGCGCTGTGTCGTGGAAGGTTGAGACGCGCAGTCGCTCGATCGACGGTGCGAGCGCATCCAGCGCCGAGCGCAGATAGTGTTCGCGATCGCCCAGGTTGCTGCTCAGCGCGATCGCAACGCGAGTCACCGTCTCCTAACCTTTG
>DATCXH010000637.1:0-3034 GCA_036565925.1 Vicinamibacterales bacterium | reverse complement strand
GCGAGCTGGCTCAGGCGCTCGCCAAACGTGAGGCAGCCGGAGATGCGGCCGGATTCGATCGGCTTCGGGCCGAGCGTGAGGTGCTGGACACGGAAGCAGACCTGACAATCGCCGCAGCCGAGCGCGCCCGTGCGCAGGCCATCCTCGCGAGCTACATGAGCGGCGTCCAAGACTCCACCCAGATCATCGCGACGGCTGGTCCGCCCTCGGTGGCCACGGTGCCACCGCTCGACGCGTTGTTGACGCAGGCCGAATCGACTCGGGGCGAGCTGCGAGCCTACCGGCAGGACATCGAAGCCGCGCGCTTCGCCCTTCGCGCGGCTGAGCGCAGCCGGGTTCCCGAGCCTGAGATTGTTGCGGGCACAAAGTCATCGTCGGTCGGAGGCGGCGATATCGGCAGCGTCCTGACCGTGCACGCCTCGATTCCACTGTTCGATCGCGCGCGACCCGAACGCGCGCTCGCCGAGGCACGGGCGACCCAGGCCGAGGCTCGGGCCGCCTCGTTTGTGACCGTCGTGCGCGGCGAGGTCACGGCGCTCCGCGCGGCCGTTCTCGATCGGCGCGACGTGGCTACCCGCTATCGCGCGCAAGCACTCGAGAGTGCCGCGCAGATCGAGCGTATTGCGCAGGTCAGCTACGACGCCGGTGAGCGCACGATCCTCGAATTACTCGATTCGTATCGACTCGGCGCGTCGGCGCGCACACGGCAGGCATCACTCGATCTCGCCGTACGGCAGGCGGAAATCGAGCTCGGATTCGCAACCGGATGGGAGGAGCGATGAGCGCACGACGAGTGCTCTGTCTAACTGTGGTTCTCTCTGTCGCGCTCAGCGGATGCAAACGAGCGAGCACGGCATCCGAAGCGGCGAACGAGCTGCCGACTCTCGATGTCACGCACTGGACCGACAAGACCGAGCTGTTCATGGAATATCCGGTGCTCGTCAGCGGACAGAAATCGCTGTTCGCCGTGCACCTCACGCGGCTCAACGATTTCGCGCCGATCAATGAAGGTCGTGCGCGCCTCGAGTTCACGCCTGAATCCGGAGGTCAGCCGGCCTCACTGATCGGCCCACCGCCATCGAGACCCGGAGCATTTCGCGTCGAAGAAGCCGCGCCGCCAGCCGGGCGGTACCGATGGGCGCTGGTGCTCGAGTCGCCGTCGCTTTCGGATCGACACGACCTCGGCACGATCACCGTGTTCGCCGATGAGCGCGCCGCGCGTGCCGACGCCGAATCTCATGCTGCGAAGGACGACCCCACGGCGATCGCGTATCTGAAGGAACAGCAGTGGACCAATCCGTTTGCGACGGCACAGGCACGAGAGGCCGAGTTCCGCACGGCCGTTCGTGCACCGGCGACCGTTCAACCGCTCCCGGGCGGTGAAGCAATCGTGGCCGCACCAGCGGCAGGACGGTTTACGGCGAAGGAACTGCTGTCGATAGGCGACCGCGTCAAGGCCGGTCAACTGCTCGGCAGTCTCGAGCCGCGTCTTGCTGCGGGCCCCGATCGCGCCACGCTCGATGCCGAAGTCGCCGAAGCGCGTGCTGCCCTCGACGGCGCACGTCTCGAGCAGACGCGGGCGGAACGTCTCCTCGCCGAACGCGCGGTGCCTGCTCGCCGCGTTGAAGATGCGCGGCGGGCGACGGTGATCGCCGAAGCGCGTTTGCGCGCCGCGGAAGCCCGTCTCGCGCAGCGCGACGAAACGCTGCGCGCCGGCGGAGGCGCCGCTGCCGGAAACGCATTCGCCCTGCGTGCCCCAATCAGCGGACGTCTCGCCGAGGTCAGCGCTACGCTCGGCGCGTCCTACGACGAAGGCGCCGCGCTGTTTCGTATCGTTCGCACCGACCGCGTCGAATTAGAAGTGCAGGTTCCTGCAGCTGACGTCGCCACCGCACGTCAGACCGCCGACCTTGCGCTCGAACTTCCCGGATCGCCGACACCCATCGCACTTGATCCACATCACGTGCACGACTCCGGCGTCATCGACCCGACGACACGCGCGCTGGGACTGCAGATGGAAGTCGTCAATCCCGGCGAGTCATTGCTCGTCGGTCAAGTGGGGACCGCAATCCTCTACGGACGTACCCGTGAGCGCCTGCCCTCGGTGCCCGAGGCAGCGGTGTTGATGGAAGCGGGCCGTCCCTATGTGTTCGTGCAGGAAGGCGGCGAGAAATTCTCGCGTCGCTTTGTCGAGGTCGCCTCGCGCGAGGGTGGGCTGGTGGGCATCAAGAGCGGTGTGACACCGGGCGATCGTGTCGTCACGAAAGGCTCGTACGACGTGCAGCTCGCGTCGGCGGCGAAGGGTCTGCCGGCAGAAGGACACGTGCACTGATGTCCGACTGGCGTAGTGTCCGCCTTTAGCCGGACCAAAGGAAACGAATGAAACGACTCATTGAATGGTCGATCGCCCATCACCGCCTGGTGCTCGTCTTCTCGGTCCTGCTCGCCGCCGCCGGCGTGTGGACCGTGCGCGACATGCCGGTTGATGTCTTCCCCGATCTCACTGCACCGACGGTGACGATCCTCACCGAAGGTCGCGGGATGGCGCCCGAGGAAATGGAAACGCTCGTCACATTTCCACTCGAAGCCGCAATGAACGGCGCGTCCGGCGTTCGACGCGTGCGTTCGGCCACCGCTGTCGGCATCGCCGTCGTGTGGGTCGAGTTCGACTGGGGCACGGATATTTTTCAGGCACGCCAGGTCGTCGCCGAGAAGCTGGCGTTGGCGAGTGGCGCGCTGCCGCCCCAGATCGAGCGTCCGGTCCTCGCGCCGGTCTCGTCGATCATGGGCGAAATTCTGTTCTTCGCGATCTCCTCCGATACCGACGACCCGCTGGCGCTGCGCACCGTGGCCGACACGGTCGTCCGTCGACGTCTGCTCGCAGTGGCTGGTGTGTCGCAAGTGACGCCGATCGGCGGCGCCGAGCGGCAGTTCCAGGTGATCGCACACCCTGACCAACTTCGCGCCAACAACATCCGCGTCAATGAACTGCTCGATGCGGTACGCGGGGCGAGTCAGAACACCTCGGCGGGCG
>DATCXH010000990.1:0-9709 GCA_036565925.1 Vicinamibacterales bacterium | reverse complement strand
AGACGTATCACGCGTTCGCGCCGACGGGCCTGCGCAGCTTCGCGACGGCGATGCCAGTGTGGATCAAAGAGAAGCTCTTCATGCGCCGGCTGCTCGCAGACCATCTGCGCGAGCTGGGCAACGCGCGCCATCGAGTGTTCTATCCAGAGCATCACCTGTCGCATGCCGCGAGCGCGTTCTATCCATCACCGTTCGACGAGTCCGCGATTCTCACCATCGACGGCGTCGGCGAATGGGCGACGACGACGATCGGGCGAGGGCGGGGGAAGGACATCGAGATCCTGAGCGAACTGCACTTTCCGCATTCTGTCGGTCTGCTGTATTCGGCGTTCACCTATTTCCTCGGGTTCACGGTGAACAGCGGCGAATACAAGCTGATGGGACTCGCTCCGTATGGCAACGCCGCTGGTGGTCGCACGAAAGATTTCATCGCGCGGATCACCTCGGAGCTGGTGGACATTCGGAAAGATGGCTCGATGCTGCTCAACATGCCGTACTTCGACTTTGCCACCGGCCTGCGGATGGTGAACGACGCGAGGTGGGAGCGGCTGTTCGGCATTCCGCGACGTGAGCCCGAGTCGGAGTTGACGCAGGTGCACATGGATCTGGCGTTGGCGGCGCAGGAAGTGACCGAGGAGATCGTCCTGCGGCTCGCGCGCACCGCTCGTGACCTGAGCGGCAGCCGGCGTCTGACCATGGCCGGCGGCGTCGCGCTGAATTGTGTCGCCAACGGGAAGATTCTCGAGAGCGGGATGTTCGATGACATCTGGATCCAGCCTGCGGCCGGCGATGCGGGCGGTGCCGTCGGCGCGGCGTATGCGGTGTGGCACATCCACCAGGGGCAGCCACGAGTGGAGCGACACACCAGCTGCGATGCGATGTCGGGCTCGTATCTTGGGCCGGAGTTCTCATCCAAGCAGATCGTCCGGACAATCGATCGCTTCCACGCGCAGGCTCGGCACTATGGAAACTTTGCGGCGCTGGCCTACGACGTGGCCGCGCGCCTCGACGCGGGTGAGGTGGGCGCCTGGTTTCAGGGCCGTATGGAGTTCGGTCCGCGCGCGCTCGGCAACCGCAGCATCATCGGCGACCCGCGCAATCCCGAGATGCAGAAGCGGCTGAACCTGAAGATCAAGTTTCGCGAAGGCTTCCGGCCGTTTGCGCCGTCCGTGCTCGAGGAGGACGTCGCCGAGTATTTCGAGCTCGATCGCCAGTCGCCTTACATGCTGCTCGTCACACCGGTGCGCAAGGATCGCCAGCAGCCGCTGCCACCCGACTATGCCGAGCGGCCGATGTACGACCGGCTCTACCTCGTTCGCTCCGACCTGCCCGCGATCACGCACGTCGACTATTCGGCGCGGATTCAGACCGTCAGCCGCGCCACGAATCCGCGCTACTGGACGCTCATCGACGCCTTCAAGCAGCTCACCGGTTGCGCCGTACTCGTCAACACGAGCTTCAACGTCCGCGGCGAGCCGATCGTCTGCACGCCAGACGAGGCCTATCGCTGCTTCATGCGGACCGAGATGGACTTTCTCGTGATGGGTGACTATGTGTTCGACAAGAAGGAACAACCAGCCTTCGACGATCGGGAGTGGAAACCCGCGGGCGGATTAGCGGATTGACGCGGACTAGTCGGCGGGTCTACAAAGCAAGACCCGTCCTACGAGTTTCCTTGCGCCAGCCGCCGCCGTGCGCTCCAGATCGATTCGGCAACCGCGCCGACGTGCTCCGTATCGGAGAACGGGCTCAGGATGTACGACTTCAGCGCGTTGATTGGTTCACCGTACTCCGACATCCGGTAGCAGTCGGTCAGCGAGATCACCACACCGCGCCCTTCCAACGCCTCCGCCTGAATCAGTTCAAAAAGGCGCCGGTTGTAGTCGTTGTGCGCGCGCAGCGTCTCGCGCATCGCCGGATCCCGGCGTTCCTGCTCAGGAACGCTGAACGTATCGACGCCATCCGGATACACACGAAACAGCGTCACGGGGCCGAAGTTGTCGCTGTTCATCACTGTCGTCGCAGCGTGACCTTCGAGGTGCTCGCGCAGTTCCTCGGCCATGCTGACGATGTGGCCGAGCAGCGCCTGCAGACCGCGGATGCCGAACAGCCGCAGGTTGGCGAGCGCCGCCAGTGGTCCGCTACCGGCGCGAGACGTCTCGAGCGTGTAGCGGCCAGGATGACGTGAGCCGGACTGGAAGAGATACGGCGTCTGCTCGTCGCGGCGGGTAAGGTATTCGAAATCACGACGGGTGCGGACCAGCAGCGCACTCGAGATATACGGTGTGAAGCCGGTCTTGTGGAAATCGACGCCCAGTGAGTCTGCGAGGCCGAGGTGGCGGATGCGTCGCGAGGTGCCGGCCAACGCGCGAAGTGTGCGGTGCCGGAAGCCGAGCTCGTTCTTCTCGAAGTCGTAGTCGTTGAAGACGCTCCACGCCCAGCCAATCACAGCGTCGGCATGAACGTGCGGGATGTAGTCGAGACCGTGCTCGCGGACCGCCTCGTCGCGGACGCGCACGAGTTCCTCCAGATCGTCCAGTCCGAATGCATCCGTTGTCCCCATGGTTGCGACGATGCAGGCGATACGCCGCCCAGCCGTGATCACGTCGCGAACCGCCGACTCGAGGGCGTCGATCCGCATCTGATTGTCGTCGGTCGCCGGCACTGATACGACGTTGTCTTCGCCGATGCCCAGCCAGTTGGCGATGGTGAGACACGAGTAGTGGGCCCGCTCCGAGCAGACCAGCACTGCCGGTGTCCGCAGTCCCGAGCGGCCCGCGCCGTCGACGGCTTTCTCCAGTCCAATCTTGCCGGCGTAGAGCATCGTGCCGGTCCCACCGAAGGTGAACACTCCGTCGCCCGTCAGCGGGTCGAAGCCGACGAGCGCCGAAGTCATGGCGATGGCTTCGACTTCGGCGATAAGCACCTGCCGCGAGGTCTCTTCACTCACCAGATTCGGGTTGTAGATCGACGGCAGCAGCCCGCCGATGATGCTCGGAATCGTCGGCGGAGGGACGACGTTGATCTGCGCGCCGGGATGGCCCCAGATGAACATGCCCGAGAGGTAGCGGACCAGTTCGACAGTCACGGCTTCGAGCGTGCTGGGATCCGCCGCGACTCGGCGTTGGCGCGCGGCGTCGAAGTCCACCACGGCGGGCGAGCCGAGCATCGGCGCCGCCGACTTGAGTGCGTCCACCTGATCGAGCGCACGCAGGAACGAGAACACGAAATAGGCGTCGTGCACGCGGTCGGAGACCGGCGTCGGAAACGCCGTGCGCAGCTGGGAGACCAGGTCCTGGTAGGGCGCAGGCACGCGGCTACGGTCGTCGCCCGATGGCGGCGTAATCGAGGTGCGTGAACAACAGCCGGTTGATCTTCTCGACGTTGGCGTTAATCGTGTCCACTGAGTCGCCGAGAGCCGCGGATGCCCAGAGCGGCTGCAGCTTCTCGTGCTCGGGGTACGGTGCGCGGTAGCGGATCTCGATCTGCTGGAAGCCGCTCGCAATGAGCAGGAACTTTAGCGTGTCGGGATGCAGCGGGCGCACATGCGTGATGTCGCGGATGTAGCTTTCGAAGAACGCGAACCAGCACGCGGGATTGATGGTCTCGAGAACGATCGGAGCACCGGGACGCAACGCTTCGAACGCGGCTTCGAGCAGCCGCGTTAGATACGCCGGCTCGAGATGCTCGACGACCTGCGCGGCGAACAGCCCGCCGAGTGATCCGGGTGGCACGCTGCGCAAATACGAGAGCGCGTCGGCCTTCGTCGCTGCGAATCCTTTCTCGCGGCACACCGCCACCATCGCATCATTGAGATCGATCCCCCGCGCGCTGACGCCGCTCTCGCGCAGCAGCGCGAGAAATTCACCGCGGCCGCAGCCGATGTCGAGGACGTCGGAGGCACCGGCAAAGATCCGCACGTAATCGCGTAGCTGTCGCTGGATGTCCTCCTGCGAACCGCGGAACGCATCCTCGAACCCGACGTACTTGTAGCTGAGCGTCTCGACGCTCGACGAAGTTGCCGGTGCGGCGGGCATATCGCCGGTCCGGCTGCCGCCTTCGCTCGTGGCGAGCTTCGGCGGGCCAGGAAAGCCGGACACTACACTACCAAGATTGTGGGTCGCCTGCTGCAACACGCCGAGCGACGTGCGTATCTCGGCATGCTCGCTGCGCATCGTCTCGATCAGTGCCTCCATCCGCCGCTCGCGTGCGGCCAGCGCCTCCTGGAATCGACGCACATCATCACGCGCGGTCTTGTACTCGTCGATCGCGAGCTCGAGGGGACGGACGGACTCGTTGATGTACTGGACCGTCGCTGAGTTGAACGTCTCCTGACGACGGAGCAGTCGTGTGCGAATGAGATTGAGGACGCGCTTCGGAAGCGAGGGTGGCGCAGCAGGTTCGGCGTCACCGACGCGCCACAGGGTGTTCAGCTGTTCGACGAGGTGCTGGCTGCGAGCCCTGGCGTCGGTGTCGCTCATGCGCGGCGGCTAGCGCCCGACCATGCCTTCGACAGGACTGCTGGCCGTCGCGTACATCTTCCGTGGAATGCGCCCCGCAAGATACGCGAGTCTGCCGGCGATCACCGCGTGCTTCATCGCCTGTGCCATCGCGACCGGCTTCTCCGCACCGGCAATGGCCGTGTTCATCAGCACACCATCGGCGCCCAGCTCCATCGCGAGCGCCGCGTCTGACGCGGTGCCCACGCCCGCATCGACGATCAGCGGCACGCGCGCGAACTCGCGAATGATGCGCATGTTGTTGACGTTCTGAATACCCAGTCCCGATCCGATCGGGGCACCGAGCGGCATCACCGCAGCGGCACCGGCGTCTTCAAGCTTGCGGCAGGCGATGGGATCGTCGTTGGTGTACGGCATCACGACGAACCCGTCCTTGACGAGCACCTTCGTCGCTTCGATCAGCGCCTCGTTGTCGGGGAAGAGCGTCCGCTCGTCGCCGATCACTTCGAGCTTCACCCAGTTCGAGAGTCCCGCCTCGCGTCCCAGTCTCGCCGTACGGATCGCCTCGTCAGCGGTATAGCAACCTGCGGTGTTGGGCAGGATGAACATCCGGTTCGTGTCGATGTAGTCGAGCAGCGACTCCTTCGAACGATCGGAGATGTTCACGCGCCGGACTGCAACCGTCACCATGTCGGCGCCCGACGCTTCGTGCGCCTGCGCCATCACCGCGTGAGACGAGTACTTACCGGTGCCAACAATGAGCCGCGAGGTAAACGTGCGGCCTGCGATCACGAAGGGTGTGTCTGTCACGGCGTTCTAGCCGCCTCCAACGAAGTTCACGATTTCGAGCCTGTCGCCTTCGCCGATGACGACATCAGGAAACGTGTGCCGCTTGATGATTTCCAGATTGTGTTCGATGGCCACGCGTCGCGGATCAATCTCCAGTTTGGCCAGAAGGCCAGCGACCGAGATCGGTTCGTCCAATTCGTAGCGTTCGCCGTTGAGGGTGATGACCACAGAATTTCGAGCCACTGAAGGCGACCCAAACGAAAGCCAGCGTACCGCTCCAAATCCGCGTAAGTCAAGGTAAGCCATGCGGTTGTGAGGGGCCAGGCCCGGGCCTGGCCCAGGCCTGCCCCCGGCCTGACCCGGGCCTGCCCCCGGCCTGGCCCGGGCCTGACCCCACAGGCCTGGCCCGGGCCTGACCCCAGTCCGGTGAAGGACCGATAAACGAGTCGTCGATGACCCGCTTCAGGCCGCTGCCGCGCACCCTCACCCGTCCGTTCGCGTTCCTCGTTCTCGCGGCGTGGATGATCACGATGATCATCCTGGTGAATCGGTCGTACGTGCAGGCCTCGTCGACGAATCTCGCGACCGACCTCGCGCGCTACGGCTCGACAGCGGTATGGCGGGGCGTCTACTACCGCGGCGAGAAGATCGGCTTCACCGTCAGTCAAACCACAAAGACCGATGAGGGGTTCGAGTTGCAGGAGGACGGCCGTCTGCAGATGCTGCTCCTCGGTCAGCACACGGCGGCGACTATGCGTACGACCGCGCGCGTCGACAGCGCGTTCATGCTGCGGTCGTTCAACTTTTCGCTCGATCCCGGCACGGGTCCGATCTTCGTCAAAGGCTCGCTCGATCGTCCGGGTGACAAATACCGGCTCACGCTCGCGATCGACTCCGGTGGTGGCACGCGCACCGAGACGCGCGAGTTGTCGGAAGCGCCTGTGCTATCGCTGAACCTCTCGCGTCTGCTCGCCAACGATGGACTGGTTCCTGGCCGTAAGTACACGCGAACGGTCCTCGACCCGGCGACGCTGCAGAGTGCGGTGATGACCGTCCGTGTCGGGGAGCGTGGTGTTGTCCGTGCGAACGACACGGTCATACCGGCGTTCCGTGTCGAGACGGAGTTTCGCGGGCTGAAGACGACCTCGTGGGTGACGGATACCGGGGACGTCGTTCGCGAAGAGAGCCCGCTGGGGCTCATGACGATTCGTGAGTCGCCGGAACGAGCCCGTGGCCTCGCGGTACCCGGTCGCGTGCAGGCTGATCTGCTTCAGGCCGCCGCGATTGTGCCGACCATGCCCGGGAGGATTGATGAGCCACGGGATGTGCGGCGTCTGAAGCTGCGTCTCGATGGCGCCGACGTGCCCGCGGAGGACCTCAGTGGCGCTGGCCAGACCGCGGACGGCAATGTGATCGAGATCGTGGATGCGCGATCGCTGCAGCCAGGTCCGCGCGACGAGGAGATCGAGCGGTATCTGAAATCCGAGCCGCTGCTCGAGAGCGATGCTCCGGAAATTCGTGCCGAGGCGGAAAAGGCGGTTCGTGGAGCCACCGACGACCGCGGTCGCGCGGAGCGGTTGACGCGATACGTCAACGGTCTCCTCGACAAGAAGCCAACCGTGAGTCTGCCCTCAGCGCGCGAAGTGCTCCGCACAAAGGTTGGCGATTGTAACGAACACACGGCGCTCTTCGTCGCGATGGCGCGATCGATCGGCGTGCCCGCGCGCATCGCCGTCGGCCTGGTGTTCATGCACGGCGCTTTTTATTACCACGCGTGGCCTGAGGTCTATATCGCCGATGGAGCAAGTCGTTCGATGTCGCCGGGGGCGGAGCGCGGCATGTGGCTGCCGGTCGATCCGACGCTCAACCAGTATCCGGCGGACGCAACGCATGTGCGACTGACGCGCGGTGGTCTTGATAAGCAGGCGGTGGTGCTGCCGCTGATCGGTCGTCTCAAGATGACCGTGCTCGATCTCGAACTGGTGCCCGGCGCCAATCGCCCGGTGATTGGTCGCGCGCCTGAAGCGATGGACCTCGGTGAGCTCGCGGCGACGGTCCCGGCGCGTGCGTCCTCGTCCTCATCGTGCCGGTGCGCAGGGAAGTAGGGGCCGATCCTTCGGATCGGTCGGAGAACCATAGATGATCGCGGTGCAGAACCTCGTCAAGACCTACGGCGCGTTCAAAGCCGTTGATGGTGTCAGCCTGAACGTCGAGCCCGGCGAGATCCATGGTTTCCTCGGACCCAACGGAGCTGGCAAGACGACGACGATGCGCATGATCGCCGGGTTGTTGAAGCCAACCTCCGGCAGAATCGTCGTCAACAACCACGACATGGAGCGCGAGTCAGAGGCTGCAAAGGCATCGCTTGGCTTCATTCCCGATCGGCCGTTCATCTACGACAAGCTCACCGCCGGCGAGTTCCTCACGTTTCATGCGGGTCTGTATGGCATGACCAATGGTCATGTCGGATCGCGCGTCGACGAAATGCTCGATCTATTCGAGCTCACGCAGTGGAAGAACGAGCTGATCGAGAGTTTCTCGCACGGGATGAAGCAGCGATTGGTCATGAGCTCGGCGTTCTTCCATCGGCCGCAGGCCGTTGCCGTCGATGAGCCGATGGTGGGGCTCGATCCAGGGGGCGCGCGATTGATCAAGGACGTCTTCCGTCGAATGAGTGAACGCGGCGTTGCCATCCTCATGAGCACGCACACACTCGAAGTCGCGCAGGAGATGTGTCACCGGGTCAGCATCATTCAGAAAGGTCACATCATCGCGCAGGGCACGGTGGATGAAGTGAAACAGACTGCCGGTGGCACGACCGACGAACACTTGACCGCGGTGTTCCTGAAACTGACCGGCGGCAGCGGATTGCAGGAGATCGATGAGCTCTGACGTCGAGGTGGCGTCCGGCGCGCGTGTAGTGGCCGGCCATCGCCGGACCGGCACCGTCGCGTTCCCGTATCTGTTGCTGCCCTCCTTCTGGGCGGCGCGCAACCGGATGCGGCGGCGCGAGCGCGGCGACTCATTGCGCGGTCTGCTCTTTGGCGGCGTCGGCCTCGTTGTCGTCGGCGCCCTCTTCTGGGGCGCGTACTGGTTGACGACTCAGCTCGCGGCGTACGAGGAGTTCGGCGACTACCTGCTGCGTCTCGGCCTCTCGTGGCTGTTCCTGTCCTTCCTCGCCTTCCTTGCTTTCAGCGGCATCGTAACGGCCTTATCGTCATTCTTCCTCTCCGATGATCTGCGTTTGCTGATGACCAGCCCGATCGCGGCCCGCCGCCTGTTCGCGGCGCGATTCACGCGGACGCTGGCGTCGGCGTCATGGATGGTGATCATCTTCATGACGCCGGTACTGGCCGGCATCGGCCTCGGACGCTGTGCGCCGTGGATGTTTTACGCCACGGCGGTTGCCACCGTCGTACCGTTCGCGATGATCCCTGTCGCACTCGGCTCAGCGTGCACGCTGTTCGTCGTCAACGTGTTTCCGGCACGCCGCGCACGCGACCTCCTGATGCTCATGGGCCTGGTCTTCGCAGCCGGAATCGTCTTGCTCCTGCGCTTCATTCAGCCCGAGCGACTGCTGCGCGTCGAGTCGCTGCCCGACATCACCGACTTCTTCGCCACGCTGCAGTCGCCCATCACGCCGCTGCTGCCATCGTTCTGGGCGGGTGAAGCGCTCTTCGCCAGCATACAGGGCAGCGTGGACTGGCTGCATCAAGGCGCCCTGTGGACGACGGCCGGTGCCTTCACCGTACTGCTGGCCGCCGCGCACGAGCGGTGGCATTTCACTGGATACAGCCGTTCTCAAGAGGCGCCGAAGACGCGGTTCGCGCACTTCCGCATGCTTGATGTCATCGCGTCTGCGCTGCCGCTGTCGGCGGTGCGACGTCAGCTGCTCGTGAAGGACGTGAAAGTATTTCTGCGCGACGTGAGCCAGTGGGTCCAGCTGTTGCCGCTGTTCGCCCTCGTGCTGCTGTATCTCTACAACTTCCAGGTGCTCGACCTCGAGCGCGTCGCGTTCATCGGCGGATTCGTCAAGAACATCTATGCGTTCGTGAATCTCGGCATGGCGGGATTCGTGATGGCGACCGTCGCGGTGCGGTTCGTCTTCCCGGCAGTGTCGGCTGAAGGCTCTGCGTTCTGGATCATCCGCACGTCGCCGATTTCAATGCACGACTTCCTGTGGTCGAAGTTCTGGACCGCGCTCGTGCCGGTCCTGCTCTTCACCGAAGTGCTGACGATCGCCGCCAACCATCTGCTGGGCGTCGATCCGTTCTTGAAGATCGTCGCGGCCGTGGGCATTGTCGTCATGACGTTTGCGCTGGTGGGTCTCGCCACCGCTCTGGGCGCGCGGTACCCGCGTTTCGGCGCGGATGCCACGCAAGCCGCCGGCTCGTACGGCGGCGTCATGTTCATGATCCTCGCCGTCCTCTTCATCATCGTCACGATCGTCCTGCTTGGCT
>DATCXH010000825.1:0-3294 GCA_036565925.1 Vicinamibacterales bacterium | reverse complement strand
CAGCCACAGCTTCTTCCGCTGATTCAGGAACCCCCAGAGGTCTTTCAGGAAATCCATTCGTTAGTAAGGTTTCTCCAGGTCGCCGGCGGTGAAGGTGTGGTTTCGCACGACCATCACCGATTCGTTACCCGCCCGAAACGCGCGCAGGCGCAACGTGTCCTTCCCCAGCGCGCGGCGCATCACGCCGATCGGCGTCACCACCACCGCAAACACGATAAACATCAGCAGGCGCGACGCGACCGCGCCGAGCAGGTGCGCGAGGCCAAACCACAGGACCGCGACCGGCCGAAACACCTGCGGCACGATCATGTTCACGATATGGACGATGAAGGCGGCGATCAGCAGCTCGCTGCGGCCCCATTTGATCAGGCCTAGCAGAAGCAGAAGCACCATCGCCATGCCGGTGTCCCGGCTCTGATCGCGCGTGATCGTCACGTCTCGCATGACACTATCATGGACGCCGATGATGCGCCGGACCCTGGGGGTCGTCCTCGTCAACGTGATCGTGTTTTGCGCGCTGGCCGAACTGCTGGCACTGTTCCTCTTCTACAACGACACCGGGCGGCTGTTCTACACCTACCAGAAGCCCTACGACCCGATCGCCGAAACGCAGCAGGGCCGCCTTACCGGCGACGGTCTGCATCCCTACTTCGGCCCGACACACCGGCAAGGCTACCCGTTCGACATACCCGAGTCGCTGCGCGAGAACGCCGCATCTCCGGCGCGAGTACCGACGAACAACTTCGGCTTCGCCTCGACGCACAACTATCCCTTTATCAAGACATCGCCCAATCAGTTCGTCATCGGCATGTTCGGTGGATCGGTCGGCGCGTGGTTCTGCCAGGTCGGCGCACATCGGCTGGTCGAAGATCTCAAGGCGAACGCATTCTTCAAGACGCGAGAGATCGTCCCGTTGTGTCTGAGCCACGAAGGCTATAAGCAGCCGCAGCAGTTGCTCCTGCTCTCGTATTTCCTGTCGATTGGACAGACCTTCGATCTCGTGCTCAACATCGACGGATTCAACGAGGTCACGCTCTCGAGCTTCAACAACCAGCGCGGTCTCGACATCTCGATGCCCAGCGCGATGCATCTCGAACCGCTGGTGAATCTCGTCAATCGGGCGACGCTGACGCCGGAGAAACTGCAGTCACTCGCGGCAATCAGCCTCTACAAAGAGCGGATCAACCACCTGGTCGAACGCTTGCAGCGAAACCGGTTTGCGGCGGTCAACTTCGTGCTCGAGCGGCTGCATCACAGCGCGGCGGCCAGTTATCAGGCCGAAGTCGCCCATTTTGCCGCGCTCCCATCGAATCCCTCGGAAGCCTCGCTGATTCTCGCCACACCGAGCGTGACGCAACGTGACGAAAGCCGTGCACTGGCCGACGCGGCGAAAAGCTGGTCCGAAGCCTCAGTGCTGATGCACACAATGCTCGCGGGGCGAGGCGTGCCGTACTTCCACGTCCTGCAACCGAATCAGTACTTCACACATCGCTCGTTCAGCGCGGAGGAGGCCAAAGTCGCACGCTCTGACGCGTCGCCCTTCAAAAGCGGCGCCGAGAAGGGCTATCCGCTGCTGGTGAAGGAATCAGAGTCATTGAAGTCGCGCGTGAACTTTCTGAATGCGACCGGCATCTTCGACCGCGAATCATCGGCCGTCTACATGGATGATTGCTGCCACTACACCCTTCGGGGCAATCAGCTGCTCGCCGACGCGATCGCGCGCCTCATTCTTACGTCGAAAGGACCGTGGCAGTAGTACGCGAACGGCGCATCGTCTCGAAAGGGACAGCCGTAGGCCGGGTCCTGTTCTTTGGACCCGGCGGTGAGCTCAACCTTACCGGGATTTGGTGCGCAGGTTGCACTGCATGGCCCCAGGAGGTCGAAAGGAACCTATGCGTGGGTTACGCCTTGCCGTACCAGTGCTCGCCGCCATCCCGCTCGCCGGATGTGAGCTGGTTGGCGACATCTTCAAGGCCGGAATGTGGGTCGGCGTGATCGCCGTCGTCCTGGTCATCGCCATCGTCGGTGCAGTCGCGACGCGGCTACGGAGCTAACTCGGTTCAAAAGGTGCCGAGGCAGATCACCGCGGGATCCAATGCGGCTTCGCCGGCTTTCCGGAGAGAAGGGCGAGATCCGCGTCCACCATCATGGCCACGAGCTGCTCGAAGGAGATCGACGGCTTCCATCCGAACGCTTTCTTCGCCTTCGCAGCGTCACCGATCAGGTGATCGACTTCGGCCGGGCGAATCAAGGCCGGATCGGTCCGCACGTACTTCTGCCAGTCGAGGCCGATGTGTCCGAAAGCCGCTTCGACGAGATTCTTCACCGAGTGGCTGACGCCGGTGGCGATAACGTAATCGTCGGCCTTCTCCTGCTGCAGCATCATCCACATCGCGCGCACGTAATCTCCGGCAAATCCCCAGTCGCGGCACGCATCGAGGTTGCCGAGCGACAAATGATCGGCAAGCCCGAGCTTGATGCGCGCGACGCCGTCTGTCACCTTGCGGGTAACGAACTCGTGCCCCCGACGCGGCGACTCGTGGTTGAAGAGAATGCCCGACACCGCAAACATCCCGTAGCTCTCGCGGTAGTTGACGGTGATGTAATGGCCGAACACCTTCGACACGCCGTACGGGCTGCGTGGATAAAAAGGCGTCAGCTCGGTCTGCGGCACCTCACGCACCCGCCCATACATCTCGCTCGATGACGCCTGATACAGGCGGATGCCGGTATCGACCTGCAGCACCGCTTCGAGCAGGCGCGTCACACCCATCGAGTTGTAGTCGCCAGTGAGCAGCGGCTGATCCCACGACGCCGGCACGAACGACATCGCCGCCAGGTTGTACAGCTCATGGGGCTTCACATCGTGGACGATGCGCATGAGCGACTGCTGATCGAGCAGGTCGCCAGGACGCAGCGTGATGCGATCGAGCAGATGCTCAATCCGCCACAGGTTCGGAGCGCTCGATCGCCGGATGATGCCGGTGACTTCGTAACCTTGTTCGAGCAGCAGCTCGGCGAGGTACGAGCCGTCCTGGCCGGTTATACCGGTGATCACCGCGCGTTTGGGCATGTGTAATGTGGTCCTTGGTCCTTAGTGCTTGGTGCTTGGTCCGTGCTTGGTCCTTGGTCCGTCCTTGGTCCTAGGTCCTTGGTCCGTACTGGTCCGTTGTCCTCGCCCCGCACTCAGGACCACGGACAAAGGACCATGGACGGACGAAGAACGAAGAACCAAGGACCAAGGACTAACATCGAAGCGGTTTCATTCTATCCGCGAGCACGATTGCCGAGCCA
>DATCXH010000820.1:0-5216 GCA_036565925.1 Vicinamibacterales bacterium | reverse complement strand
GGCAGTCCCGTCTTCTCGGCAACAGGAAGTGCATCGAGCTCAGTGCGCAGCATGACCGTGGGCCCGGCGCCGTTCTTCATGATGGCGACGATGCCCGTCTTGCCGACACCGGTGGTCACGTCGTAGCCAAGCGCTTTCAATAGGGCGCTCAGCTTGGCGACGGTCTGCGTCTCCTGAAACGCGAGCTCTGGATTGCGGTGGAGATCCTTGTACAGCGTCTCGATGTCCGGATAGATCGCGTCGACGTCTGTGGAGAGGGTTCGCTGGGCAAACAGACTTGCGTGAGTGGCCAGGAGAACCACTGCTACGACGAAGCTCGATTTCCTCATCGTCCAGAGCCTAAAGCCTAGAGTCCAAAGCGGGAGCCTATTTCTTCGCCAGCGACCGAATGTAGTTCACCACGTTCCAGATGTCCGGATCCTTGATGCGATCGCCCCATGGCTCCATCGCGAGATCCGGAGGCACGCCGTTCTTGATCACCGAGAAGATCTCGCCGTCGGTGCCGCCGCGCTTCCATTCCTTGTCGGTCAGGTCTGGTGCCGGCGGGCTGATGTCGCTGCCCGATCCGCCCTCGGCGTTGATGCCGTGGCACACGGCGCAGTAGCGGGTATACACCTGCTTGCCCGTCGCAATGGACGCCGCGTCCGCGGCAACGGGGTTCGGGACCTTGGCGGCTTCAGGATTGCCCTGGGCGAACAGCACGACCACAGTCAGCGTGGCCGATGCGAACGCGAGCAGCAGAGTAGTTGCGCGCGCATGCGCGCGGGCCGGATGCATGGATGACCTCGCCATGGTCGTATATTACGGGAGAGCGTGCGTATTGGTGCTCACATGTCCGTGGCCGGTGGCGTTTCCAAGGCGGTCGAGCGAGCGGTGCTGCATGGCTGCGAAGCGCTGCAAATCTTTACCAGGAACTCGCGGCAGTTGCTTGGCAAACCACTCGATCCCGGCGACATTCGCACGTTCCGCCGCCGCGTTCGCGAGACAGGTCTCACGCCCGTTGTCTCCCACGCCAGCTATCTGATCAACCTCGCCACGGCATCACCAGCGTTGCGCGGTCCGACGCTTACAGCGTTCGTGGACGAGCTCGATCGCGCTCACGACCTGGGTCTGCTCGGTGTGGTGATTCACCCTGGCGTTTGCACGTCAGGCACCGAGGAGGCGTGCCTCCTCCTCATCGCCGACATCATTCGTACCGCATTCAAGTCTCGGCCTCGCCGGAAGACGATGGTGCTGCTCGAGCACACGGCGGGGCAGGGACGTACGCTCGGGCACCGGTTCGAGCATCTCGCCGCGATCATCGAGCTGCTCGACGGATCGCCGTTGGTCGGCGTCTGTCTCGACACCTGTCACCTCGTCGCCTCGGGATACGACATCGTCTCTGAGAAGGGGTATCGAGATACCTTCACCACGTTCGATCGTCTGATCGGGTTCGATCGGTTGAAGGTGTTTCACGGCAACGACTCGAAGCGGCCGTGCGGAAGTCGCGTCGATCGCCACGAGCACATCGGTCAGGGCTGCCTCGGCCTCGAGCCGTTCCGGCGTCTGCTGCACGATCGGCGGTTCACGCATCTGCCGATCCTGATCGAGACCGAGAAGGCGACGAGCGTCACCAAGCCGAACTCCATCGCGATCGACCGTTACGACATGCAGAATCTCGATACGTTGCGCAGCCTTCGAATGAGTTGACGTCGAGGCGGGTCTTTAGACCCGCCTGGTCGACCGCCTGCGGTATAGTCGCGCGCATGAAGCGAGTCACGCTGCTCGGTCTCCTTGTCGCTGTGTTCGTGCTGCAAAGCGCGTGGGCGGTCTACACGCAGACGGCCAAGCCGCCTGGTCCGCTACGCACAGATCGCGTGAAGGGCGACCTGCACATGATCGCCGGCGAGGGCGGCAACGTCGCGCTCTATGCGACGAGCGACGGTGTCATCCTCGTGGACGACATGTTCGACCGCAATCACGCCGACATCCTGGCCCAAGTCAAGACGGTCAGCGACAAGCCGCTGAAATACGTCATCAACACGCACCAGCACGACGACCATGCGGGCGGCGATCTGAAGATGCTGCCGATCGCCGAGGTGATCGCGCATCGAAACGTCTACGCGAATCTGAAGGATCTGAAGCGCCCGTACTACGAGGACACACCGGGTACGCCGATCGGCCTGCCCCGCATCACGTTCACCGATCAACTCGACGTGCATCTTGGTGGGAAGGACGTGCAGGCCTACTACTTCGGTCGCGGTCACACCAGCGGCGACGCGGTGATTTTTTTTCCCGAGGTGCGCACCATCCACACCGGCGATCTGTTCCTCGCGACCAGAGGTGGTGGTCGAGGCGCGGCGACGGCCAAACCCCGCCCCCCGGGTGTGCCGGTCTATGTGGACTATGTGCAGGGCGGCAGCTTCATGGACTGGTCGAAGACGCTCGACGGCGTGTTGCAGTTGGACTTCGACACCGTTATCCCGGGACACGGACCGGTGTCCACAAAGGCCGACCTGGTGAAATTCAAATCGGATCTCGAGACGATGCGCACGCGTTTGATCGGTCTCATCAAAAAGGGCAGCGCGAAGGCGCAGCTCGCGAAGATCCTCGAGGACGACTACGGATGGCGCTCGACGGGCTGCCCGGAGAGCCCGCCCACAGGTGGCTGCCTGCAGTATCAGCAACTCGACGCGCTGATAGCGGAACTTGGGCGTTGAAGCGGGTCAAAAACACGGCTGACGCACAGGAGAAACGCCTCTCTGCGATCTCTGCTCCTCTGCGCCCTCTTCGATCGGTTTGTCTCCGCGTTCTCCGCCGCCTCGGCGTCCAGCAGTTACGGCAACGCGTACACAGCGATCGCGCCGTTGTTGTCGGGCGGCTCCGGCACCTTGCCAGGGAACAGACGACCGATCGCGCCGTTCATGCCGCGCACGTCGCCGCCCCAGCCTGACAACACCGCGACGTACTGCTTGCCGTCGACCATGAACGTCGTCGGCGGCGCAACGATGCCGGTGTTGGTCACCGATTCCCAGAGCAGCTTGCCGGAGACCGCGTCGAACGCGTGAATCTTGCGATCGTTGGTGCCGCCAGTGAACACCAGCCCTCCGGCGGTCGTCAGCATCGATCCCCAGTTCGGCGTGAACTCGTATTTGTGGCGCCACACGCGTTGACCGGTATCGACATTCCAGGCCTGCACTTCACCACCGATGTGATCGGCACCGGGCGCCGAGATCGGAGGACCGCCGAACTGCGTTCCGGCGAAGCTCTTGCCGGCCTCATATTTGACCGGTATGCCGGTGAGCGCACCGCATAGTCCGTTGTTGGCCGGGATGTAGATCATGCGCGTCTGAGGATTGAACGCGATCGGCGGCCAGTTCTTCCCGCCGTGCGAGCCCGGACAGAACTCGGTCCGCTTGCCGGTCCCGGGCTTGTGCGCGGGATCGACGTCGGGCTTGCCGGTCTTTGGATCAAGTCCGCGGAAGACGTTCTGGATGACGTACGGCTTGCCTTCAACGAATTTGATCGGACCGTTGCTGCGCTCGAGGAACCAGAGGTAGCCATCGCGTGCGACGTTGACCAGCCCTTTGATCGTGCGACCGTTGCGCTGATAGTCGATGAGCAGTGGCGGCGACACTTCATCCCAGTCCCATGACTCGTTCGGGTTGTATTGGAAGTGCCCCTTGATTTGTCCCGTCGCGACATCGATTGCCACAGTGGACGCGACATAGAGATTGTCACCGGGACGTTGATCGCCCATCCACGGTCCGCCATTGCCGGTGCCCCAGTACGCGATATTGGTGTCGGGGTCGTAGTTGCCCGTCACCCAGATTGGCGCGCCGCCGGTCTTCCACTGATCGCCCTTGGGCCATGTCTCGCTGCCGGGCTCGCCGGGTGCCGGCACCATGAACGTTCGCCACAACTCTTTGCCCGAGTCCGGATCGAACGCGGCCACAAATCCGCGCACGCCGAACTCGCCGCCCGATGCACCGATCATCACTTTGTTGTCGGCGACGAGCGGCGCGAGCGTGAGGTAATAGGCAGACTTGTTGTCGGCGACTGATTTCGTCCACACCTCTTTGCCCGTGCGCGCATCAAGAGCGGTGAGGACGGCCTCGCCGGCGGCAACGAAAACCTTGTCGCCGTAGAGCGCGACGCCGCGGTTGGTGTCATGCAGCACGAATGCGCCGGCCGGGCGGGGTCGCCGGTATCGCCACAACACATCGCCGGTCTTCGCGTTCAACGCGAGCACCTGGTTGTTTGGCGTGGTGATGAACATCACGCCGTTGTTGACGACCGGAGCCGCCTCGTGAACGCGTCCCTCCATGGTCGGGATGTTCCACACCCTGCGTAACTGCGAGACGTTTGAGGTGGTGATTTGATTGAGCGGGCTATAGCCCCAGCCGTCGTAGGTGCGGCGGATCGTCAGCCAGTTTCCCGGCTCTGGAGTCTTGAGACGTGCAGCCGTGACGGTTTGATAGCTGCGAAGAATCGCGGGTACGTTGGGCCGCGGATCAGGTTTCTGCTGGGCCGCCTTCGCGCTTCGCGCTTCGGCGCCCAAGGCCGCCCTTTTCGCGCTTCGCGCTTCGGCGCCGAGGGCGTAAACGCCGATCCACACCGTGACGAAGACCAATGCACTCGCCAGCGCGGTAAGAGAGCGCTTCCTTGTCGACATGTGGGCGATTGTATACTCCTCGGCTGAGCGCGGGTCTTGCGTCATCTGATCCTCTCCGTGTTCGCGCTCGCAGCGAGCGCTGCGCCAGGTCGCAATCGAGAAGCGGGACGAGAATCAGCCGTCCAAGTCGGGGCCCCAAACGTCCAATAACGCAATAGCGCGAGGCCGACATGCGATATCTGCTTGCATTGGTCCCATTCGCCCTGGTTGCGACTCTTTCTGCTCAGACTGCTGCGACGCTGTTCATCGGCGGCCAACCTCCGCCCGCGCCACCGTGGGACGCTCCGCATCTGGAATTCGAGGTGGCCTCGGTCAAGACCAACACGTCCGGTCCGATGATGTCGGCGATGCGCACGGTGCCGAGCGAGTTCAGGATGACCAACATCCCGCTGCGCATCCTCATCGTGCAGGCCTATCGTCTGTCTGGATATCAACTCATCGGCGGGCCAGGATGGATGGATTCCGAACGCTTCGACGTCGTCGCCAAAGCGCCATCAGGCTCGCCTCCGGAACAAACGGCGCTGATGCTGCGCGGTCTTCTCGCCGAACGCTTCAAGCTGAA
>DATCXH010000817.1:0-7148 GCA_036565925.1 Vicinamibacterales bacterium | reverse complement strand
GACGTCAGCTTTATCGATCTGCGTCCCGCCGCCGGTTTCGGCCTGGCCTACAAATCGCAGCGCATCGGCCTTGCGCGTATCGACCTGGGCTTCAATTTGAATCCGCAGGAATTCGTACCAGGCTCACGCGAACGACGCTGGGTGCTGCACTTCCTGCTCGGCCAGCCTTTCTGAGCGTCGCGTGTAATGCAAAATGCAAAGGTCAAAATTCAAAAGGTGGTGGCCAGGACCTGTGGCGTGCTCTGTTTGCATTTGGCGTTTTGCATGTTGAATTCCAGCATCCTGGATGCGCAGCAGCTCCTTGACCGCGTCCTGGCGCGAATCGGGACTGAAGCCATCACGCAGACCGATGTGGAGGCGCTCGTCGAGTTCGGTCTGATCGAGGCGAGGTCGCCGACCGTGCCCGCCGCCGTGCAGCAGGCGATCGACCGGCAGCTGGTTTTGCGAGAGGTCGCGCGATTTCCTCCGGCCGAGCCTCCCGCTGCCGAAGTCGACAAGCAGCTTGCCGCCATGAAAGCGCGCGTTGGCGACCGGCTTGGCCAGATAATGCAGATCACTGGTCTCGACGAAACGCGCCTGCGCGGGCTGGCGCGCGACACGCTTCGAATCCGCGAGTACGTGCAGCAGCGGTTTGGTATCTCCGCGCAGGTGGGAGAAGAGGAAGCGCGTAAGTATTTCGAGTCGCACCGCGAGGAATTCACGCGCAACGGGATGCCGCTCACCTTCGAGGAGGCTGCGCCCGAAGCGCGCCAGCGCGCGTCGGCCGCTCGCGTGCAGGGTGCGATCGTCCAGTGGCTGCAGGATCTGCGCATGCGGTCGGACGTGGTGATCGTTGGGAGCCAGCCTCCCAGTCGGAGTTCAACGAATGGCCTGCCAGCCGGAGCTTTAGCGAAGGCTGGTCAACGCTACCCGCAATACCTCGAGCGAGTTGAAGCCGGCGTGGCTGACGATCGGCGCCACGCTGCTTCGGCGTCGGAGATAGACGATCGCCCAAATCGCGCCCAGTACGCCCGTCGCGATCACGGCGTCCCACCCTTGCGGGTAATGTCCCAACCCGAACGCGATACTCAACACGAGCACGCCGGCGAGCGGTCCGCCCAAATGCTGCTCGAACCGGCGGAGCAGGAACGCACGCTGCAGCTCTTCACGAACGCCACCGGCAAGCACCGCGATCACGCCAAGCATAGCCGCTTGATGCGGACCACCGGTCGCAAGCTGCTCGATCGGGTTCTCGGTGACGTTGTGCAGACCGGGTAACAGGCGCATGAGGCCCGTCATCAGCAGTCCGACGATCAGGAAGACGAGCGGGACGAGTGCCAGTCCTACGCCGATCTCACGTACAATTGGTCGATCACCGAGCCATAAGGCGCGCGGGCTCTCGCGATGCGCGCGCGTCAGCACCACCATCAACGCCGTCAGGACGACCGAGTCGATCAGCAGCAAGGCGAATGCAAACGGCGGAGACAACTGCCCGCTGTCTGTCCTCGGATCGAGTCCGAACGCGGCGAGCAACTGCCCGATCACGATCTGCGTCGGTAAGCTCGAGCACAGCAATACTTCGACCGCGGCGATCACGCGCTTTTGGCCGACGGTCATTGGATCAGCTGGGGTTGATATCGCTGGCGGAACCGGATCGGGATAGACCATGTAAATATGACAGGGTAACATTCGAAGAGCATGTCCAGCACGTCAGGGGAACGCGTCCTCATCGTCGAGGATGAGCCCAGCACGCGCCTCGGTTTAACCGAGTTGGTGCGTACCTGGGGCTTTACGACCGACTCCGCGGGCGACGGAGAAGAGGCGCTTCAACGTATTACCGTCTTTCGCCCGAACATCATCATCTCCGACCTCGTGATGCCGCGCATGGGTGGTCTCGAACTGCTGCGCGCACTCAAGGACGATGGCGGGGATTACACCGTCGTGATTTTGACCGCGCAAGGAACCGTCGAAACGGCGGTGGAGGCGATCAAAGAAGGCGCGTACGACTACTTGAACAAACCGATCGAGCCGCAGCGGCTGAAGATCCTCCTCGACAAGATCGTCGAGCGGCAGGACACGCTGCGCGAGGTCAAGGTGCTGCGCAAGCAACTGCGCGAGCACGGCACGTTCGGCAAGATGATCGGCAGCAGTCCGCAGATGCGGAAGGTCTATCAGGTCATCGAGCAGGCGGCGCCGACCTCCGCGTCGGTATTGATTTGGGGCGAGTCGGGGACGGGCAAGGAGCTCGTCGCCCAGACCATTCATCAATTGAGCTCGCGCGGGCAGATGCCTTTCGTGCCGATCAACTGCGCGGCGATTCCCGAGACGCTGCTCGAGAGCGAGATCTTCGGCCACGAGAAGGGTGCGTTTACCGGTGCGGTCGATCGTCGCGCCGGGTGCTTCGAGCTCGCCGATCACGGCACGCTGTTTCTCGATGAGATCGCCGAGATGACGCCGGCCACACAGGTCAAGCTGCTGCGCGTGCTGCAGGAGCGCAAGTTCCGGCGGCTCGGAGGACGCAGCGAGGAGACCGTCGACGTCCGGGTCATCGCCGCGACCAACGTCAATCCTGGCGACGCGGTTCGCAACGGCAAGCTTCGTGAGGATCTGTACTATCGGCTCAACGTGTTTGCCATCGAGCTGCCGCCATTGCGTCAGCGCAAAGAGGACCTGGCGCTGCTCGTGCAGTCTTTCCTCGCCGACTTCAACGCCCGCAACAACAAACAGGTGTCGGCGCTCGACCCTGCGGCGATGCGCATCCTCGAGCAGTACAACTGGCCCGGCAACGTGCGCGAACTGCGCAACGTTATCGAGCGGGCGGTGATCCTGAGCTCGGGCGAGTTCATCGATCAGAAACAGTTGCCGCCGCTCGTGACCGACTCACCCGATGTCGTCAAGCCGACGCTGTCGTTGACGCCCGGGACGACAGTGGAGGAGGCGGAGACCCGTTTGATCCTGATGACCCTCGAGCACACACGCGACAACAAGACGCGCGCCGCCGAGATCCTCGGGATTAGCTTGAAGACCCTTCACAACAAGTTGAACAAGCTACGCGGTCGTGGCAAGCGGTCGGAAGAGGAAAGCGTGACCTCCTAAAGGCAAGGTCTAAGGTCAAAGACAGACGTGCGCTTCAGTATTAGGGTCAAACAGATTGTCGGCGTCACGCTCATCGTCGGTCTGGCGGTGGTGGCGCTGAGCATTCTGTACGCGGCGCGTCTGACCGACGTCGTGCTCCACGAAAGCTACTCGCGCGGGCAGCTGATCGCGAGGACCATCCTGCACCGCGCGGGCGCAGTGGTGACGAGCACCGGTGACCCGTGGGCACAACTTCGCGAGGACTCCGGACTGCGCTCGATCATCGAATCGAGCGTGTACAGCGACAACATCACGACCGCGACGATCGTCGACACCAACGGCATCATCGTCCTCGCCAACCTGCGATCGATGGTCGGCCAGTTGAGTCCGCAGCAGGACGACCTCGGACTGCTCGATGAATCCGACGCGTACGCGAAGCTGAAGGAGATCTACACCGGTGACGGGCGCACACTCGAAGTGCGCGAGCAGTTGAAAAGCGGCGACGAAGAATTCGGATCGATCCGCATCGGCGTATCCACGCTGTTGATGCGGCGCCAGCTGGACGAGCTGTTCTGGGGCGCTCTGTTCACGGTGACCGCGGCGCTCGGTATCGCAGTGTTAGTAGCAGGTGTGTTCGCGCAATTACTATTGCGACCCATTCACGTCCTGCGGAGCGGCTTGACGCGGTTGGGCAAGGGCGAGTTCGGCGTCCGGCTCGATCTGCCACCGGGCGACGAGTTCGGCGAGCTCGGTGACTTTTTCAACACGGTCAGCGAGCAGCTGTCCGCCGACCGTTCGCTCCTCGCCGGGCAGAAAGCCAATCTCCAAACGGCGGTTGAACACCTCGAGGACGCGGTCGCCTTGTTCAATCCCTCAGGCGAGTTGCTCTTCAGCAATCCGGCGATGCAGCCGACGCTGCCTGGCGACGCGATCGGTCGCGCGCTGCAGGGCCTACTGCCGAACGGGCATCCGTATCGCACGCTCGTCGAAGAGACGCTCGCGACGCGGCGCTCGCGTGGTCCGGTGCAGAGTCAGCGTCATCCCACAGAACCGGTGGTGGTGGCGTCGAGCGGTTCGGGCAGCCACGTCGCCGCGGGAGCTGAGGTCAAGGCCGCGGACGAAGAATTGATCATGACGCACGCCATCGTTGGCACCAGCGGTGAGCTCGTTGGCGTGCTGCTCGTCTCGCGGAATCTGGCGCATCTCTCGCGCATGCAGTCCACGCTCGCGTATTCGCGGAAGCTGGTGGCACTGGGCCGCCTGACGGCTGGCATTGCCCACGAGGTGAAGAATCCGCTCAACGCGATGATGATTCACCTCGAATTGCTGCGAACGAAGATTCGCGCGACGCAGGTCGCGGCTCAGCCGGAGCCAGTCGCAGCGGCGGGTGGAATGCTCGGGCTTGGGCCTGGTCGGGCAGCTGCGCTGCCGGCGCCCGTCCAGGGTGCGCTCGAGCACGTATCCATCATCGAAAGCGAAATCCGGCGGCTGGATGAGGTGGTTCAGGGTTTCCTGAAGTTCACACGGCCTGAAGATCTGCGCCTCCAGCCTGTAAAGGTTCACGGGTTGATGGACGAGATCCTTCCCATCATCGAGACCGAGGCGAGCAAGCACAACGTGAAGGTGACAGTCGATGTGCCGCCGTCAGTTCCGGCCGTAAACGGGGACTCCGCGATGCTGCGCCAGGCGTTTCTCAATCTGGCTATCAACGCCTGCCAGGCTATGCCCAATGGGGGCTCGTTGCGCCTGAAGGCCGGCCCTTCGTCGCGCGCACGCGTCGAAGTAATAGTGCAGGACACCGGCGTCGGTATCGCTCCCGAGCACCTATCAAAGATTTTCAACCTCTACTTCACAACCAAGGAAAAGGGGACCGGCATCGGCCTATCCATGGTCTATCGCATCATTCAGATGCACGACGGCGAAGTCGAGGTACAGTCAACTCCAGGGCGAGGAACGACGTTCCGTGTCCTGCTCCCGCGTGCGAGCGGGGTTTAAGATCGAACGGACCACGAGATGATGCGTACGATGTGCTCCCATCGTTCGTCGATCGTGAACCGGCGTTGGGTGTTGGGCCTGGGAATGTGTGTGTTGTCCGTGGCATTGGCCGGCGGGTGCGCGAAAGCGCGCGCCGAGACCGTGCCTGACGGGCCACCGTTAGCCACACCACAGCCACCCTCGCGCGTGTTCGCGCCGATTGAAGAAGAACCGCTGGTGTCGTCGCCGGTGGCTGATACGACGCCGGCAACGGCGCCGCGTGTACCTCCGGTGGCGCCGCCGCCCCGTCGCACGCCGACGCCGGAACCAGAGAAGCCGGCCCCGGCGCCTGCCGCGGTACCGTCCTCGGAGGTGCCTCGCGTACTGAGCGCGGCGTCCACCCCCGCCGATCGTGAGGCGGAGCAGCGGATTACCGAGATGTTGCGCACGGCTTTGCGCGATTTGAGCCGGGTGGATTATCGCGGGTTGACGCGCGGCGGACGCGAACAGTACGACCAGGCCAAAGGCTTTACCGAGGAAGCCGACAAGGCGCTCAAGGAGCGCAACTTCATTTACGCGCAGACAGTCGCCGACAAGGCGGCGAAGATCGCCTCGGAATTGGTGCGTTAAAAACTGATTCCCATCGCGAAGTGTACGCGTGGCTTGCCGTCCTCAGGCCACGCGATATCGACGTCGAGCTTTACCACTGCGGCACCGAGAAACACGCCGCCACCTATTCCTCGCTCGAAGCGTTGATCGGCCACGCTTGTGCCGGAGTTCCACACCGTGCCGGCATCGATAAATCCTTTCACCCCAAACCTCGAGACGCGTAGCGGCGAGTTCAGTGGGACTCGCACTTCTGTCGAGACTGCGGCCATGCTGTCGCCGGCGCGATGTCCGGTTCGGTAACCGCGCAACGAATCCCACCCGCCTAACAGCGACTGCTCGGCCTCGGGTAGTGGTCCATCGGATCGCTCGAGTTGCCCTCGCAGTGCGATGACCAGCCGCGGTCCGATGCCGACGTAGCCGCGCGCGTCGGTCGTGAATCGCCCCGCGTCTCCGGTTTCGAAGGCGATGCGCTCCCAACCGATGCGCGTGTGAATGGCGTTTCGCGGAAAAAGCGGATCGATGCGTGTGTCAAAGGTGACGAACGGGCCGCCGGCGACGTGGCGCGCCTCGTAAGGCGCCGCCGCGGCGCTGTCGCCAAACTCGACGTGCGCGATCCGGGCACTACCACCGACGCGCATCCACGGGACGATGGCGTGATCGGCTTCGAAGCGAATTTGCTGCCGAAGATCGGGAACGTCGAAGAACGGATTGACGCGGCGGTTGACCCAGAACGCGACGCCGGCTCGCGTACGCTGATCGTTGAACGATCGCTCCAGTTCGACGCCGGCGCGCCGTTCGCCGCCCCACGACAGCGGAAATGACAGCATGCTGTCATTCCCGATCGGATCGGCGAATGCTGGCCGAAGACCGTAGGTGAATCCGTATCCGTCGGCGTAGTTCAAGATCGGCCACCAGACCATCGCGCTGCGAGCACGCGCACCGAAACCCGGCGTGAGATCGTCGGCGCTGACGCCAGCGCGCTCGTCGATCACGATCATGATGAGGATGTCCGACGGGTTATCGATCGATCGAAACCGCTTGCGGACTTCGACGTTGTCGAAACGATTGCTCTTGCGGAGTGCCTGCTCGGCTTCAGCGAGGCGTGCATCAGTGGCTGGGTCGCCTGGGTTCAGACCACTGAGACCGATGACATCGGCATCAGGAGTGGTGTGATTGCCGTGGACCCTGATCTCGGCAATCGTTTCCTGTGCCTGAACTGTCTGGGGCACAAAGAGAACAATCGCCAGCCCAAAGCCCAGAGCCCAGAGCCTTGCGCCGAAAGCACAGGCTGCGGGGTTTCGGCTTTGGCCTTTGGGCTTTGGGCTTCGCCGAACGCCAAGAGCCAAAAGCCTGGAGCCGCGTTTCATCGGCGTCATCGGACCTTCGTCGCTACCGTCGCGAGTTTGTAGTCGTAGTAATCGACCGCGTACCGTCCATCGATTTCGCCGGTCGCGACCGTGACATTGATGGCGATGCGCAGTGACCGTGGCAGCCACACTGACGGAAACGGT
>DATCXH010000129.1:0-4769 GCA_036565925.1 Vicinamibacterales bacterium | reverse complement strand
TGGCGGGAGCCGGGGCCGAGGGTGCCACGCCGGCCGCTGAAGGCGAAGCCGCCACTGCATCGCACGACGCGCTCGAGCGCATCCTCATGGGTGTCTCCAGCGTGGGCGCGGCCGCCGGTATCTGGTTCGCCTACTTCGTGTGGGTCAAACGGCGCAGCATCGCCGAGAACGCAGCCCGCGAGCTCGCGCCCATTCATCGGTTGCTCCTGAACAAGTATTACGTCGACGAGATCTACGACGCCGCGCTCGTGCAGCCGATCAAGGTCGCGTCGCAGCAAGGGCTGTGGCGCGGCTTCGACGTGAAAATCATCGACGGCGCGGTGAATGGCGCCGCGACGATCGTCAACAGCAGCGCGACCCTGCTGCGGCGGCTGCAGACCGGATCGGTGAGGACCTACGCCGGCTCAGTGTTTGTCGGCGTCGTGGCTATCCTCGCCTACTACTTGTGGCTGTGACATGTTGCTGACTCTGTCCTGGGCACTGCCGCTGGCCGGCGCGATTCTGCTGCTGCTCATCCCCAACCGCGATGGCAGCCGCAACAGCGCGATTCGCTGGCTCGCGCTGGTCCTGTCGCTGGCGGCGTTCGCGGTGACGCTGCTCATCTGGGCGCGCTTCGATTCCACGTCTGCCGACTTCCAGATGGTCGAGCGGGTGCCGTGGATTCCGGCGTTCGGCATCGACTACTACGTCGGCATCGACGGCATCAGCCTGCTCCTCGTGGTGCTGACCGGCCTCCTGACGCCGATCGCACTCCTCTCGTCGTGGGAGGGCGTCGAGAAGAAGGTGAAGGAGTTCTCGTTTTTCATCCTGGCGCTCGAAGCCGCCATGATCGGCGTGTTCCTCTCGCTCGATTTGTTCCTCTTCTACGTGTTCTGGGACGCGATGCTCGTCCCGATGTATTTCCTGATCGGGATCTGGGGCTACGACCAGCGCATCTACGCGGCCATCAAGTTCATGCTCTACACGATGGCGGGCAGCGTGCTGATGCTGATCGCGATCCTGGCGCTGGCCTACATGCACAGCGAATCAGCGGGCAGCTACACCTTCGACCTGCTGAAGCTCTACACGCTGGAGATTCCACGGACGACCCAGACGTGGCTCTTCCTGGCGTTCGCCGTCGCCTTCGCGATCAAAGTGCCGCTGTTCCCATTCCACACCTGGCTGCCGGATGCGCACGTGCAGGCGCCGACCGCCGGTTCGATCATCCTGGCTGGTGTGCTGCTGAAGATGGGGACCTACGGACTGGTGCGCTTTGCCTTCCCGTTGTTCCCGGCCGCCGCTGCTGAATTCGCCCCGTGGATCGCGGCACTCGCGGTCATCGGCATCGTCTACGGCGCGCTCGTCGCGATGGTCCAGCCGGACATGAAGAAGCTGGTGGCGTATTCCTCGGTGAGCCATCTCGGGTTCGTGGTACTCGGCATCTGCGCGATGAACGTGCAGGGCATGCAGGGTGCCGTGTATCAGATGCTCGCGCACGGCATCAGCACCGGCGGGCTCTTCCTCATCGTCGGCATGCTCTCGGATCGTCGCCACACGCGACTCATCTCCGAGTTCGGCGGGTTGAAGAACAGCATGCCGCGGCTCACCGCTGCGTTCTTCATCATCACGCTGGCGTCGATCGGGATGCCCGCGCTCAACGGCTTCATCGGTGAATTCCTGACGATGCTCGGGGCGTTCCTGTGGGATCCGCGCTTCGTGGTGGTCGCCGCGCTTGGTGTGATTCTGTCCGCGGTCTACATGCTGTGGATGTTCCAGCGGGTCTATCTCGGCCCGATCACCAACGACAAGAACGCCAAGCTGCCTGATCTGGATGCGCGTGAGTGGGCCAGCGTCCTGCCGTTGTGCGCGCTGGCGATTGCGATGGGTGTGTTCCCGTCGTGGTTCCTGGCGCCGATGGAACTCTCGGTGAAGAAAGTGGTTGAGCGGGTCCAGACCGGGCAGCCGGTGAGAGCCGATATCGCGCTGCGCCGCGTGCAGGGGGCGGAATAGCCATGTTCAACTGGCAACTCGACGCCGCCGTTCCGATGCTGTGCGTCACGCTCGGTGCGCTTGCTGCGATGGCGGGCGAAGCATTGCGTGGCAAGGGCCCGCGCATGCCGGTGGGATGGTTTGGCATCATCGGCCTCGCCGGTGCCGCGGTGTCGGCCGTGATCCTCTGGAACCCGACGCCGGATGCCTTCCGCGAGGACTTCGGCGTGATCGTCGCCGACAACTTCGGCCTGTTCATCACCCTGGTGCTGGCCCTCGTCGGCATCCTGACGATCATGTTCTCGTCGCAGGTGATCCACCGCGACAATCTACCGGCAGGTGAGTACTACGCGCTGCTCCTGTTCTCGATCGTCGGGATGATGATGATGGCCACGGCCACCGATCTCCTGGTGATCTTCATCGCGCTCGAGATCCTCTCGCTCGCGGTCTATGTGCTCACCGGTATCCGGCGAAACGATCTCGCCGGCGCCGAGGCCGCCTTCAAATATTTCCTGCTCGGCGCGATTTCCAGCGCGTTCTTCCTCTACGGCATCGCCTTCACCTACGGCGTCGCGCATAGCACACGGCTGTCGGCGATTTCGCAATACCTGTCGGCGCAGTCGATGGCGGGCGAGCCGATGGTGCTGATCGCGCTTGGCCTGTTGCTGGTCGGCTTCGCGTTCAAGATCTCCGCGGTCCCGTTCCATATGTGGACGCCCGATGCCTACGAAGGCGCGCCGGCCATCGTCACCGGCTTCATGTCCACCGGGGTGAAGGCGGCGGCGTTTGCGGCGTTCGTCCGCGTGTTTCTCTCGAGCTTCGAACCATTCCGTGACATGTCAGCGGCCGGGCCTGGCTGGGCGCCTGTTGTCGCTACGCTCGCGGCAGCGACGATGATCCTCGGGACCGTCGTTGGTGTGGCACAGAGCAATCTGAAGCGCATGCTCGCGTATTCGAGCATCGCGCACGGCGGATATCTGTTGGTCGGCCTCGTCGCGGCCAACGCAGTGGGGAAGGCCGCCATCCTGTTTTATCTGCTGGCCTACTCGGTGACGAATCTCGCCGCGTTCGGTGTGATTGCCATGCTCGGCTCGCGCGATCGCGCCAACGACAGCCTGCGCGATTACTCCGGCCTGTGGCACACCAATCCTGGACTGGCCGCGCTGATGACCGTGTGCCTGCTCTCGCTCGGAGGCATCCCGCCGACCGCCGGGTTCATCGGCAAGTGGTACATCTTCCAGGCGGCAGTCAGCTCTGGCTACTACTCGCTGGCAATCATCGGCGTGCTGACCAGCGTCGTGTCGGTGTTCTTCTACCTGCGCGTGGTGGTCATGATGTATATGGCCGACCGCGAAGGTGCGCCCGAACCCGCGCGCGTCACCGGCTTCGGCATGGTGGCACTGGCGCTCTCGATCGCCGTCATCTTCTATCTCGGCATCCTGCCGACGCCGATTCTCGACTTCGCAGGCAAGTCGATCGGAACGATTTTCTAGAGCTCAAACGCGAGCGCTCTTCACTCGCTTACGACGCACAGAGGCACTGAGGAACCGAGGCCTGAGCTCTCGATCCCAGAGCCTAGAGGCTGAAGACCAAAGCCATTCGCGCCGCGCGATGTTATCGTTTACGCGTTGCCGGATTCCAAGTCGCGCATTGGACTGCTGAACGAGAAACCGCTCCACGCCTCACTCAAGCAGTGGTACGCGCAGCCGGGCGATCGATTCGAAGTTCCGCTTGACGGGTTTGTCATCGATATCGTTCGAGACAACGTGCTGTTCGAAATTCAGACGCGACATTTCGGCGCGATCAAGTCGAAGCTCGCCACGCTGGTGTCTTCACATCGGGTGCGGCTGATTTACCCGATCGCTCAAGAGAAGTGGATCGTGCAATCGCCCACGGCCGGGAACGCGTTAGCGACCCGCAGAAAATCACCGAAGCGAGGGCGAGTCGAGGACCTGTTCCGCGAATTGGTCGCCATCCCGCACTTGCTGTCGCAGCAGAATTTCTCGCTGGAAGTGTTGATGACCAGAGAGGAAGAGCGCCGAAGGTTCGATCGTCGGCGTCGATGGCGGACGGGAGGATGGGTCACTGAAGCACGCGTCCTGCTCGACGTCGTGGAGCGACGGGTGTTCGAGGGGCCTGGAAGCTGGCTGGCATTACTTCCGTTCCAGAACGAGCCGTTCACGTCGAGAGATCTTGCGCAGGCAATAGGCGTCAGGCTCGACCTGGCCCAGAAGATGACGTATTCGCTTCGACAAGCGGGATTGATTCAGGCCCTCGGCAAGCGGAGTCGGGCCACGCTGTACGGGCTCGTAAAGTAAATCGACCTAACTTCAGCTCCCTCTCGTCCCATCTCACATGAGAGTCCGACGAGCGCTTGGGGGATGTGCCGTAGGCGCGGCTCTTCTTCTCATTGCGCTTGTCTTCACAGTCGTGCCGTCGATCGCCGCAGGAGGGCTGCTTCATCCGATCAGGGTTGCGCTCTATACCCGGGCACCGCAGGGATGTGTCGATCGGGAATTCACCGGTGATGGACTGACTCTGCGGGGTTGGCACTGTGCGGCCATTGGTCCGCGGCGGGGCAGCGTCGTGTATCTGCATGGGGTCGCCGACAATCGCTCGAGCGCGGTCGGCGTCGTCGAGTGGTTCACGCAGCGCGGCTTCGACGTCATCGCCTATGACAGCCGTGCGCACGGGCAGTCCGATGGCAGCGTGTGCACCTATGGCTTCTACGAGAAGCGCGATCTGAAAGGCGTCATCGATTCATTGCCGTCGGGGCCGATCGTGGTGATGGGCCATTCACT
>DATCXH010000647.1:0-3946 GCA_036565925.1 Vicinamibacterales bacterium | reverse complement strand
GCTCGGGCGTCTGGTCGTAGACCAGGCGATGCGAAAACCCGTGCGATCCGATCTCGTGCCCGCGCGCAGCGATATCCCTCACGAGACCCGGAAAGCGTTCAGCCACCCATCCGAGTACGAAAAACGTCGCGCGGACATTCGCGCGATCAAACAATTCGAGCAGTCGCTCCGTATTCCGGCTCACGCGGCTGTCGAGCGTCTCCCACTGAGAGCGTGACACCGTATTTTCAAACGCGGACACATGGAAGTAGTCCTCTACGTCTACCGTCATGGCATTGACGATTGGCGTCTCAGACTGCGCAGGACTCTTCATTCGTGGTGCCAAGACGATGCAAGCATATCGCCACAGAGTGCCCTCGCTCGGCACACATACGCCACGCCATCCCTCTTCCGATCCAGGTGGGAATCGGAGTGGCTAAAGTTGACCCGGGCGCCGGTCGTCTAGGAATGACATGACATTAGTCCTCGGACGCAGGACCTTTCAGAGTCTGCGAGATTCCGTCATTCTGCACGACTTCGAAGCCGCTCGCGTGCCTCCGTTCGGCGGGAGGATCCGTTTTCGCTCTCTGATCGAAGACTGTCCCAGTTCAACGCGTTCAACACGTTGGCGATGAAGCCGTCCATGGTCGTTCAAACTCACACGATGCTCGGAAAATGGTGGTATCAAAGCACATTTGCTTGTTCTTAATACGGCAGACTTTTTTCTTTAGGGCCAAGGTAGGTTCAGGTTTGAAGATACCCGGCCTGTCCAGAACCGTTCCGGCTGAGGTCCGAGCGGGAGAGCTAAGTGCATACAATGAACGGCTTAGCTTGGGCTGAACAGTGCAAGCATCGGATGGCGACCTCCTTGCACCCCTGAGGTCCGCTTCATATGCGACGGGCATCCAACGGTGTGCGCTGGGGAATGTTGAGCATTTGTGACGACAGATTCCTGGCGGCACCAGACCGACTCCTCCCCCCATTGAGAAACGGCGTGTCATCTCGGGACATGGCGGGAGGGCTTGACGCGTCCTGCGCGCGCGAGCGCCTGAGTCGTAACGTGCAGGGGTGCGGCGAGTAGAACCATGTACAAGAGTTTCTTTGGACTCCGCGAGCGGCCATTCAACCTGGTGCCGGACCCTCGCTACTTGTTCATGAGCACCCGGCAGCGCGAGGCCTTTAGCACGCTGAAGTACGCCCTCACGGGTCCGCGTGGTCTGACGCTGCTCCTCGGCGAAGCCGGAACCGGAAAGACCACGCTCGTTCAGGCGGCGCTTTTCGACGGCGGCGGGACGAATGCGCAGTGCGTGCTCCTCAGCAATCCCACGCTGACCCGGAATGAGTTTTACGAGTTTCTCGCCAACGCGTTTGGCCTGCCCCGCGAGGCGGCGCTGTCGAAAACAGAATTTCTGTTCGCGTTGCGGCACCACCTTGAGGAGCGACAGGCACAAGGTCTGCTCACGGCGCTCGTGATCGACGAAGCCCAAAGCCTCTCGTTTGAGTTACTCGAAGAGGTGCGGCTGCTCAGCAACATGGAAACGCAGACCGAAAAGCTCGTGAGCGTCGTACTCGCCGGTCAACTGGAGCTCGGGGATCGACTGAACGATTCGCGGTTGCGTCAGCTGAAACAGCGCATCGCGCTGCGCTGCCAATTGGCCCCGCTCGAGCTCACAGCGACTGCCGCGTACATCGCTGGACGAATTCGAATTGCCGGCGGCTCACCGGCGGAGATCTTCACACGCGACGCCGTTACGGTCATTTATAACGGCTCTGGCGGTGTCCCGCGCGTAATCAACGTGATCTGCGAGAACGCCCTCATTAGCGGATTCGCCGCGCAGACCAAGCCCGTGCCGAAGTCGATTGTCGAGGAAGTGTTGCGCGACTTCGATCTGAGGGCGGCACGTCACGAAGCGCCGGCTCTCGTAGACACTCGGATGCCCGAACCGGTTGTCGTCGGGGAACCGGAGAGCGGCATTGAAGACGAACACGAACCTGCCGCGGCAGCGAATGCGCCCGTATTCGGCACCTTCGGCCGCAAGCGACGATTCTCCTTCTTCTGACAAGAGCCTATGCGAACTGCTTCTCTTCTAGCACTCGTCACTCTACTTCTGACGTGGCCTTCTCACACTGCAGCCGCGCAGAGTTCCGCGACCACGAAGCCGACGACGCAGAGTCCGTCGACGGCCAAGCCGGCACCGCAGGCTCCGGCGACCGCGAAGCCGACGCCCCCACAGCCGGCCCCGGCTGCGCGCGGCACTGCGACACCCACGACGTCCGCGGCGGTGCCGAGCGACTACGTGATTGGTGCCGAGGACGTCCTCACCGTGTTGTTCTGGCGTGAAGCCGATATCAGCGGCGATGTCGTGGTACGGCCGGACGGAATGATCACGCTTCCACTGCTCGGCGAAATGAAGGCCGCTGGCATCAAGCCCGACGTACTTCGCGAGCAGATTCGCGTCGCCTCTGGCAAGTTCCTCACTGAACCGAACGTCACGATCGTCGTGAAGCAGGTCAACAGCCGCAAGGTATTCATCACCGGTAACGTGATGATGCCCGACTCGTACCCGTTGACGGGTCCGCGGACTGTGATGCAGCTGATTGCATTGGCCGGTGGCCTGACGGAGTACGCCGACAGCCAGAACATCTCAATCATCCGACAGGATGCTGGCGGCCAGACGCGCTCGCTGAAGTTCAACTACAAGGACGTGTCGAAGGGGAAGAAGCTGGAACAGAACGTGGTGCTTCAACCCGGTGACACTGTCGTCGTCCCCTAACGGACGCACACGGAGCATCGATGTTACCAGGCAAGAAGTACGCACCCGCTGACACACTCGACATCCTCCGCCGCTCGTGGGGGAGGCTGGTCGTGCCAATTCTCGCGTGCACGTTCGGAGCGCTGGTTGTGTCCGCGCTGCTGCCGAACATGTACGAATCGGACATGCTCGTCCAGATCATTCCGCAGCGTGTACCAGATACCTATGTGAAGTCGACGGTCACGTTGAAGACCGAGGACCGGCTGAACGCGGTGGCGCAGCAGGTGATGAGCCGCACTCAGCTCGAACAGGTGATCAAGGATTTCAACCTGTATCCGAAGGAGCGCCAACGTCTCCCGATGGAAGACGTCGTGGACAAGATGCGACTCGGAATCCAGCCGCTCGAACTCGTGCGCCGCGCGGGCAGCACGTCGCCCGCCGACGCATTCCACGTCCGTTTCCGCTATCCCGACGCCGAGATCGCGACGCGCGTGACGCAGCGGCTCGGCACACTGTTCATCGATAACAATGCCCGCGATCGTGGCTCGCTTGCTGATGCTACCAATCAGTTCCTCGAAACGCAGCTTCAGCAGGCCAGCGAGAGGCTCGATGCTCAGGAACGACGCCTCGAGATCTTCCGCCAGCAGCACGCCGGCCGGTTGCCGTCGAATCTCGATTTCAACATGCAGGCGATCCAGAGCTCGCAGATGCAGGTGCAGTCGCTCGTCGAGTCGCTTGCCCGCGATCGCGATCGCAAATTGATGCTTGAACGTCTCTATGGCGATGCGGTCAACGAACCCAGACCGGTGATGTCCGCGCCGGTCAACAGCACGACCGGCCAGGCCTCGCCAAACGCAACGCCGCGCCAGCAGTTGGTTGCGGCGCGCGCGCAGCTTGCGGCGCTTCTGCAGACCAAGAAGCCCGATCATCCCGATGTCCGCCGGGCGCAGCTGATCATCACCGAGCTCGAGGCGCGTGTGGCAAAAGAGCCTCCGGAGAGTGAGAGCGCGGCAGTGACCGGTGACACGGTGAACGAACAGCAGCGCCGTGACCGCCTACAGCAGTGGCGCGCTGAGATCGAGAGTCTCGATCGACAGATCAAGTTCAAGGAAAACGAAGAGAACAATCTGCGCAAACGCGTCTCCGATTATCAGGGCCGCATCGAGGCCGTCCCGAGCACCGAATCGGAATGGATGCAGCTCACTCGCGATTAC
>DATCXH010000771.1:0-8981 GCA_036565925.1 Vicinamibacterales bacterium | reverse complement strand
CTGGATGAGCGGGCGTGCGAATGCGAGGATGATGAGCGCCAGCGCCGCGAGGCGGACGAAGAGCAGCAGCCAGTTGTGGATCTTGCGACGGCGGACCGACTGATACGGAATTCGCCGCACGAACATCAACGACGGGAAATGGACGATCTGTTTCTTCTCGCGCTGCGTGAGGTGCAGCAGCACGGGAATCGCCAGACCGGCCAACGCGACGAAGAATAAGGGCGCTAAGAAGCTCACTGCTGATCCAATTTTCGATTTTTCGACGTTCGACCGTTGATTCGTTGTTGATTGCGGATTGTTGAGTCGCGATTACCGCTTCGCGCCTGCCATCCAATCCACAATCGACAATCGACAATCATCAACCAATCAACGATCACCACTGATTAATCCTTAATGTTCTACCGCGATTTCATCATCTTCGCGCGGCTGCCGAGATAGCGATACAACGCGTGATCGAGTGGCTGCGTCGTGTTGAGCATCGTGTAGTCGACACGCACCGCCGAGAAGCTTTGCGACAGCGCGTCGATGTGGGCCTTGACGAGCGAGCGATACTCCTCGCGGAACGCCTCCGGCACCACCGGCATCTGCTCGCCGCTTTCCAGATCCTCGAAGGGCTGCGCATCGTTGAACCCGAACTCCAGCTCGGTCGGGTCCATGATGTGGAACACGATCAGATCGTTGCCGCGGAAGCGCAGCGGCGAGACCGCATCGAGCACCGCGTCGGGCTCGTCATAGAAATCGGAGATGACGACCAGCACTCCGCGTCGGCCGAAGTGCTCGGCCAGCTTGTGCAACGGCCCTTTCAAGGATCCCGGTCTGCCCGGCTTCAAGCGATCCAGCACATGAAGCACCGTTTCCATGTGCTTGGCCGAGGGCGGCACGTGCTCGACAACGTCGGTGTCGAACGCGACAAAGCCAACGCGGTCGCGCTGATGGTGCACGAGATTGGTCAGACACGCCGCCAGGATGCGCGCGTAGTCGATCTTCTTGATGCCCTTGCCGCCGTAGTCCATCGACTTCGAGCAGTCGAGCAGCACCGAGAAGTTCATGTTCGACTCGGCCTCGTACTCCTTGATGTAGTACCGGTCCGTGCGCGCCCACAGCCGCCAGTCCATCCGGCGTATGTCGTCGCCCGGCACGTAGCCGCGGTGCTCGGCAAAGTCGACCGACGCGCCGAAGTACGGTGCCTTGTGCAGACCGTTGATGAATCCATCGACGACCGCACGAGCCACGAGCTCGAGATTGCCGATGCGGGCCAGGACCGTCGGGTCCATGAACCGCGCGCCCGGGATGGCTTGGAAATCCTGAGCCATCTCACATACCCGAACGCGGCAGCGGCACGGCGTCGAGCAGACGATCGACGATCGCGTCAGTGGTCACGCCTTCCGACTGGGCGTGGAAGTTCGTGATGATGCGATGACGCAGCACCGGATGCGCGAGGTCGCGGATGTCTTCAAAGCTGACGTGATAGCGGCCGCTCGTCAACGCCCGCGACTTGGCGCCGAGGACCAGATACTGCGCGGCGCGGACGCTGGCGCCGAACGCCACCCACTTGTTGATGAAGTCTCTCGAATCCGAATTACGCGGACGTGTCGCCCGGACGATGTCGAGCGCGTGCCGCATAATCGGCTCCGCCACCGGCACCTTGCGCACCAGTCGCTGGAACGCGATCAGATCCTCGCCCGTGATGGGACGCTCGAGCTGCGGATTCTGCAACGCCGTCGTCGTCTTCACGACACCGAGCTCTTCGTCGTACGGCGGGTGCTCGATGATGATGTGATACATGAAACGATCGAGCTGCGCTTCGGGGAGTGGATAGGTGCCTTCGAGCTCGATCGGGTTCTGCGTGGCAAACACATAAAACGGTTCGGAGAGCTGATAGGTCTTGCCCTGCACCGTGACTCGGTGCTCCTGCATGGCTTCGAGGAGCGCCGACTGCGTCTTCGGCGGCGTGCGGTTGATTTCGTCGGCAAGCACGATGTTGGCGAAAATCGGACCGGGCGCAAACACCATCTGCCGGCGGCCCGTCGTCGCGTCTTCCTGCACGAGGTCGGTGCCAGTGATGTCGGACGGCATCAGGTCGGGCGTGAACTGGATGCGCGAGAACTTCAGGTCGAGCACACGCGCCATCGTGTAGATGAGCAGCGTCTTGGCGAGTCCAGGTGCGCCGACGATCAGGCTGTTGCCACCGACAAACAGCGTGTTCAGCACCTGCGAGATGACCTCGTCCTGACCGACGATGATCTTCTTCAGCTCGGTGACGATCGCCTTGCGGCCGACATTCATGCGATCGGCGAGCGCGATGTCATCGGGTGACGCCAGATCGACCTGTGGAGTTACGTCAGTAGCCATCCGGTTCATTGATCCCTCGTTTCCTCAGGCGGGTCCGCCTCTTCTCAGGCGGGTCTGAAGACCCGCCTCTACTTGCCTTCTGCCGCGCGGATTTCTCTCGTCTTCAACGCAATTGCCGTGACCAGCTTCTCGAGTTCCGAAGAGTACTTCGCCGGATCCATGCTCTCCTTGAGCAATCGCAGCGACTCGACACGCCGCTCGAGATCGCGTCGCTCGACCTGCAGCGCGCGCAGCTTCGGATCGGTCGGCAGCCCGTCATCGCCGGCAACGCCAAGCGACAGCACCGCGGCCACTTTACCGTCCTTGTTCTTCGGATCGATGCCAGTGGTGGTCGGACTGGCGCTGCCTTCCTTGTCCCCATCGTCATCGAGCAGCGCGTGCTCGGTGGCAAGCAGCCCCTCACGCTCGTAGGCACGCGCCACTTCAGTCTTGGCGAAATTGAACGCTTCGAGCACGCTGACGCGCTTGTTCTTGTCCGCGTCCGCGGCTTCCGACGTCAGCGCATCGATGAAGAAGCCGCCGAACAGCGTGGCGAAGTGCTCGGCCCCGCTACGCGTTGCGGTCACGATCGTCCGGCCTGGCGCCGACAGCCCTTCGATGAACGGACCGCTTGCGCTCGAGGCGTTGACCAGCACGATCTGCTTTGTCGGTAACCGCTTGAGGACCAGGTTGAAGTCGGCGGCGGCCATGTCCGGGCCCGGCAGATTGAACTTCGCCATGCCGCCCTCGTAGCTGCCGTGTCCGATCAACATGATGAAGACCAAGTCTTCTGGACCCGCCTGCTTGCCGAATACCTCGATCGCCTTCCCGATTTCCTCGCGCGTCGAGCGTCCGGTGACGCCCGCGTCCCCTTCCATCGGCGCATCGACAAGATATGCGAGACGCTCCTTCGGCACACCAAGCCGTTCGGACGCCTCGGCCATCGTGGTGCCCCACTTATGAAACGTCTTGCCGAGTTCGGGATCGCCGGACAATCCGACAACGATCAACAGGAACGCCTTGAGCATCAAGCCAACCCCACCATGCGACGGTAGCCCCACTCCGCGCAGACGACTCCCATCAACGTGATCAGGATGATCGGCATGTTCCAGAGCTCGCGCTCTTCGACCGATGTCACGCCGCGTCCGGCATACCGCACGTCTTCTGCAATGCCCTTCGCGGTCTCCGGGGTGTAGAACTTGCCGCCGGTCTCGTCCGCGATTCGGCGCAGTGGCGCCGCGTGCATCGTTGGATCGAAGTATTCGGCTTCGCTTGCCGCAGCGCGCACATACGTCACGCCGCTGCCGACGGGCTGACCACCGCCGCGCGTTGCGTCGACGTTGATCTCGTACGCGCCGGGTTCAGTGCTGACGAACGTGCCGCGATACTGGCCGTCGCGCTCACCGGTCCACTGCAGCGGCACGGTCATCGTCGTCCCGTTGGGCCGCGCGATGGTCGCGACTGCGGTGGCATCGTTCAACTCGACGAAGCGCTTGTCCACGATGGCGGCTTCAACGGTCACGACATCACCGGGCTCAATCCGATCGCTCGTCGTCCGCACATCGACGACGTCGGGTACCCCGTCCACGAGCCAGCGCATCAACTGACGCCAGTAATGCTCGTGCGTCTGATCCTCGAGCGGAATCGACGCGTGCATCTGCCACAGCCACGTGTCCTGTGCCGTCAGCGCGATGCCCTTTCCACGTCCGAACCGCTGGAACGACAGGACGGCCTGCTGGCGCCCACGCTCGTCGGTCCCGTTGAGCAGCACCGTTGCGCCCGGCTTGACCATGAGCGGCGCATTCACCGCGGTGACCTGCGGCAGTTCCCCCCAACGAGTCACCGAGGCCGACTCCGATTCGGCGATCTGAGTGACCGCGTGAGCCTGTCCCTGACGGGTTGGCGTGATCTTCAAGCGGGCGAGACCGGCGGGATCCGAGGCGCGCGTGCGCGGATCGATCAGCAACGGCAACGCATCGGCGACCGGCGTGCCACCGTAGCCACCTTCGCCGAACGACCGGGGACCGCCCAGCATCAGGAGTCCACCACCGCGGCGCTCGACGAATTCAGCAATCATCTGCAGCTGATCGCCCGAGAACACGCCCGCTTCGACGCTGCCCAGAATCAGGCCGCGATACTTGAACAGCTCTTCGCGCGTCTTCGGGAACCCGCCGACCAGTTCTTCCGGGTCCTCCGGCTCATCGCCAAAGAGCCGCATGTACTTGTTGTCCGCGGTGCGCTGCAGAGCGACAACCTCGAGGTTCTTGTCGTCGACGACCGCGCGTCGCAAAAACTTCATTTCGAAGCGCGGCTCGCCCTCGAAATAGAGGATCTGCTCGCGAGCGTCACGCACATTCACGAGCGACTCCCGCACGTTGTTCTGCGTGACAAGCTCGCCTTCCTGCGGCGAAACCTTGAACTTGAAGAGTCGCGGACCCGGTTCCGAGGCGATGGCGCGGACGCGCACCTGTGCGGGTGAGCCGTCGGTCGGGAGCTGGACCTTCTCAGACCCGATGATCCGGCCCTCGTCCTCAACGTCCACCGTCACCGTGCGACCGCCGTATCCGGTATTCCGAACGACGACGTCTACGAGCAGCGAGGCGTCCTTCAGCACCGTTCGCGGCGTGTTGACGCGATCGATCTGCACGTCGCGCGGCAACTGCTCGCTGCCGACACCGACCGTAAACACCGGAATCTTCTGCGCCTTCATCGCGAGCAGCGATGGATCCAGCGAGGCATCGCTCGTGTCGGCGCCATCAGTGACGAGGACCACGCCGGCGACCGGCAGTCCGGCCAGCTCGTCCCGCGCACCGTCCAGCGCAGGGCCAAGCTTGGTCTGCGGACCACTGAAGTTCATCTCATTCGCCGACCCCATGCGGGTCGCCGTGGACGAGAACCGGAACACCCGCACCAGGAATCGATCCGACAACGCCTTCAGCAAGGGGCTGTCGAGCTTGCCGAACTGATCCTTGACGTATGCGCCCCTCGCCTTCCCGTTCCAATCGGGAATCTGCATGCTCCGCGAGTCGTCGAGAAGCACGGCCACCACATTCTGCTGATCGACGGCAGCGCGCACGATCAGAGTGGGACGGAACAGGCAGAAGAGCACCAGCGCGAGCGCCGCCACGCGCAGCGTTGTCAGGATGATGCGGTCGCGCAGCCGTCCCTCGTTCACGCGAACACGCTGGTAGGTCAACACCGCCAGACCAACGACGACCGCCACGATGAGCGTAGCGATCAGGGACGCAGTGGTGACGTCGAAGCGGAACTCACCCTGCTGAAACACCACCGGGCGATACGAAAAGAGGGCTTCGAACAGCGACTCGAACACCGGCAAGCTCCCCCAAAGTCAGGTCTTACAAGAGGCCGCAGATCATACATTACTGCTTACGAGGCCACGATGCATTTGACTCCATCTCCCGGTCCGGGGTCTGCGTTCTCGATCCGATACCTGAGAATGTGACTCGTCCGTTTCACTACGATGCCCCGGATCGTCTGAAAATTCGCGAGGGCGGAGGCTGGATATCGGTGTTCGGCCTCCCCTTTTTCTCCGGGGGCATCTTCATGCTCCTGGCGGTGACGGCCATCATTCCAGTCTCAAATTCCGGCGACATGCCGCCATGGGGATGGTTTGCCCTGACCGGCATGGGGCCTGGTGTTCACCGCGGTCGGTGCCGCGTTCGTATTCGGTCGAGCCTGACCACGCTCGATGTGACCCGCCGTCTGGTCATCAAACAGTGGGGCCTGCTGATACCGCTTCGCGAGCGCACGTATCCCCTGAACGCATACTCGGCGGTCACACTCGGCTTCGTCCGCGGCGACTCCGATACTGCGGATAAATTCCCTGTCGGCCTCGCAGCGCAAACCGGATCTCACCTCGCGCTCTGCAGCTTTACCACGTATGCGGACGCGAGGGCATACGCGATCGCGGCCGCCCGACATCTTCGTCTCGATATCGAGGATTCGACAACCGATCACCACACTCGTGTCACACCGGCCGCTGCGGAACGCGCTCTCCGGGAAAGACTAATCGGGTTCGGGCAGGTCCTCGTAGCTCAGCCAGTCGGAGCACGAAGCACCCGATCGAATCCGGCTTCGACTCGGTGAAAGTCGGGCAACGCAGCGAGCGTCTCCTTGGGTGGCTCGCGCAATTCGCGAGAGGACGCGGACTCACCGTCAAAACGCGAACCGGCTTGACCTCATTCGGCGCGGGACTGGAAGACGATGAGGTGCGGTATCTGCACGACGTCGTCCGTCGCGCCCTTCAAGGACGCGCGTAGGCGCGTTCAACTCCCGACTCCTCCGCGTTGGAAGTAGGGAGTTACAAAAGGCGGTACACCAGCAATCCGCCGACCGCCAGCGCCGTCCATCGAGCCAGGCGTGGCCGGGTGTGCTTCCACCAGTTCCAATACAGTGCGACCCCGAACATCGCCGTGAGCAACACGACCACGAACAAGGCCGTCTGTACCGGTCCGAGCGTCGGCCCGTACACCTGCGCGAGGCCTCGGTTCCACACCGATCCATACACGATGCAGAGGTGAATGAAGTAGATGAGCAGCGTCTCCTGCGCGAAGGCGCCGAAGATATGCGGCAACCGCGTGATGCGCTGGCTGGCGCGCGCGACCACGGCGAGCAGCATCAGCGATGCGCCCGTGCGCAGCGCGACTTGATTCGGCACGGACTGCCACGCCTCCGAGCCGAAGAACCAGTCGACCAGGAAGGCCAGCGTCACCAGCGCGAGACCAGGCGCAAAGAGCGCGACGTTGGCATACCAATCCAGACGCGCGGTGCCCCACCGCATGTACCACTGTCCGAGCGCTGCGCCGAGCAGCACATATGCCGACCACGGAAACAGCGGGAACTGCGAGCCAGTGGCCGGCGACAAATATGAGGCCACCGACACCGGCAACCATGATTGCCAATCAACACGCCATGACAATGGCGTAAGCACGACGATCGCGACAGCGGCAATAAACGACGTCCAGCCAAAGGCACCTCGCGACCTGGTCAGCATCACCAGGAACTGCACGGCGATGAACGTCATACCAATCAACTGGAGGACGTCCACGACCAGGAACGATTGCCAGCGCTCAGGTGTCGCGTAGGCCAGATCGACGAATCGTCCAACCGGGAAGTGCAATGCGTAGCCGAGCACGACAAACAGCGAGAAGCGGCGCACTCGCCGAATGACAGCCGGCGAGATCCGTCCGTGCGAGGCCCAGTGTCGGCCGGTCGCGATGCTGAAGGCGAACCCGGAGAGCAGCAGGAAGAGCGTGGAGGTCAGGCCGCGCTGGAAGACCCAGATGTCGAACCAGGTACCCGTTTGATAGCGGGGATCGAGCAGAGCGCTGACCGTGTGGCCGTAGAGCATGAACACGGCGGCCAGCGCCCGGGCCAGGTCGATGAAGATGACGCGCGCATGACCGCGCGGCCGAGAGTGCTCACCGCCCGACTGCGACTCTGCGGAAACGTCGGGCACATTCACGCGCTACTTCATCGGGGAGTAGTCGGTCGCATCGAGAAACACCGATTCGACCTTCGCGACGATCTTGCCGTTCACCTGCGACTCCTGCGCGACCTTCTGCCACTCAGGGTCCTTCTGGAACGCGGCCCAGTTCTCCTTCGCCGCCTCGCGGCTGGGATGCGAAATCAGATAGATCAGCGTGTTCTCTTTGAGCGGCGAGTCCTCTGGGCGGAAGTAGGCGACGCTCGTCATGTTGTGTTTCTGGAAGATGCGCATCGTGTGATTCTTGAAGCGCGCGTGCAGCTCCTCGAGCTTGCCGTCCGGCGCGGTGTAGGTCCGCAGCTCATACACCTTCGCCCTGGCGCTCTGTGCGGGCGACTGCGCACTGGCGACGGGCTCGTTGAGCAGGCCGTGTGCAACGAACCCGAGGACGAACGCGGCGCCGATCGCCGCCACGGCAGGCATCTTCTTCATCTCGATCCTCCAGTAAGTGTAGTGTCCGGCCTTCAGCCGGGACCTCGGTGTAGTGTCCGCCCTCCGGCGGTACCTCGGTGTGGCGTCCGCCGTTAGGTGGACTAGACCCCGGGCGGCAGCTTCACTTCCGCGTCGCGCCCGACCACCGTCGTCCACTCGCGGACTTTCCAGCCCTTCACGAGACCGTTCTGTACGTAGGGATCTGCTTTCGCGAAGGCCTCAGCCGCGGCCGGCGAGTCGCCGCGAAACAGCAGCATCACGCCCTCAGGCGGATTCAGCGCGCCGCCCAAGACCAATTCGCCGCGCTCGACTGCCTCGCGGGCCAGCGTGATGTGCGCGGATCGCAGCGGCGCACGTCGCTCCACGTAGTCGTGGACTACGTCGTACATCAGCAGGTAATGCATGAAGCTCCGATTATAAGAACAAACGAACTCAACCACGAAGATCAGGAAGAACACAAAGACCCGAAGGACTTGGGCCAACGAATTCGCGATCTCCGTGACCTTCGTGGTTGCGATCTGGTTTGTACGCCCGGCCAGGAGCGCGAAGGAGAATGTCCTGCTCGTCCGGTGGAAATGGAGTGGGTCGGGTGATAGTAATAAAAGATGGTGTTTATGCGACAGCGATTCTTGTGTCTCGCACTCGTCCTTGTAGTAGCCGCGAGCGCATGTTCGCGCGCTGACGAACCCGCGGCGGCCGCGCCCGCCCCATC
>DATCXH010000045.1:0-2740 GCA_036565925.1 Vicinamibacterales bacterium | reverse complement strand
CCGGCCGAGGCCGGGGGCTTACCGCGACGGCTGTATGAGCCGACCGCACTCGGTCGCCGCGTTCTCGCCGCATGGACGGCCGCCGCACAGCACTTCTCACCGAGGTTCGCGCAGTGAGCCGCCCGGGGCTGCGACTGCACGCACTCGCCGCACGCGTGTGCAGCGAGAAGACGATGGAGCGGCTCATCGATCCGGCGATCGCGGATCTGCAGGCCGAGTACGCAGCGGCTACGGACATGACGGGTCGATGGCTCGCGTTACTCGCCGGCTATGTCGCCTTCGCGAAAGTCGCCCTGTGGTGTGCGATGTCCGGCGCCGCTAGAACGCAGAACAACTGGACGCAGGAGGATCATTCCGGCCTCGTTCGCATCTTGTGGCGTTCGGCCGCAGCGATCCTGTGTCTCACACTTCTCATCCTGCTCCCGGAACTGTCACGAATGGGCGAGATGCTCGAAACGTTTGGTTCGGACGCAAGTCGCTTTCGTCTGATGACGTTCCTGCTACCGATGTCTTTGCCCATGAGCCTGCCCATTGGACTCGCCCTTGGTGCTGCGCTCGGTGCACACGGACGAACGCCGTCGCGTCGGCTCATTGGCGCCATCATGCTCGTCGCTTTCGCAACAGCGGCCGCGTCCCTGGCAACCATGGCATGGGTCATTCCCGCATCGAACCAGTCGTACCGCGTGGAAATGCTGCGACGAGACGTCCCCAAAGGCGATCGCGAGCTGTCGTTCGGCGAATTGAAGCTCGCGATGGCCACCGCAGATATGCGTCGGAGCCAGCATCTATTGTTCGAGTTTCATAAACGCTTGAGCATCGCGACAGCACCGGTCACCTTCGCGGCGTTGGCCCTCGTGCTCGTTATCCGTCGGCGCCTGTGGCGGACAGTCTCTATCGCGGCCGTCGTGGCCGGGTCGTTTGGTTACTACGTTGCTTTGTGGCTGGCGGAGGCCTTCAACAAGGGCGGGGTTCTCTCACCGCAATTCAGCGCATGGATGCCTCAGATCGCACTCCTATTGACGACGATTGTCGTGGGAGTTCCGCGGACGATTATCCGAAGACGCGCCTGAGCATCTCGATGCTGTCGATCGCCATCCGGACGACGGACGTCAACAACAGCACCGCGCTCGCGACCACGACGGCATCGACTGCACCACGCACGCGCGGCAGGTGCAGAAATCGACGCAGCAGCGTCAGCAGCGGAATCACCAGCAGCGCCGGCGTGATCATCGCCAGCCATGCCGCGATCGCGCCTGACCAACCGCCAGCGAAGTAGCCAATCGCGACGACGTACGCACCGACCGGACCTGGCGCCGATCGACCGATCACCACTGCCTGACTGAGCTGCTCGTCCGTGATCGCGTCATGCGTGACAACGAAGTCCTGACGGATCTGGGGCAGCGATCCCATGCCGGCAAATGACGTCACCGTCGCTTTGAGCAGGAGCAGATACAGCGCGACGATGCTCATGAATCAACTTCTGCAACGGCCGCCGGACGGGATGTGATCACGCCAAATACTGCTGCGACGAGCAGAATCCGAACCGGCGTCACATTGATCAGTGCCAGCACAATCACGATCGCAGCGATGATCCCCGTACGAATGGCGTTGCCTCCCTTGATGTAGGGACGCAGCAGGTTCCACGCCGTGGCCAGCACCAGCAGCGTCGCGACAATCAACGCGATCGCGATGATGGCGCGAACAATGGGAAGTTGATCGATTCGCGTCAATGACGCGCTGAGCACCGCGATGAGAATCGAGGCCGGAATCGACGCGGCGGCGAGCGACACCAGCGCGCCGCGCCAGTGCGCGAGCTGCCAACCGAGCGCCACGCAATACGCCAGGATATTCGTGCCCGGCGTCAGCCGCGAGATGGCGACGAACAGGGCATGACCTTCATCAGTCATCCAGCCGCGAGCCCCCAGCGATCGGCGGAGCAACTCCATAGACGCGATACCGCCGAGCGTGCGGTTCACGTCGTAGCACACGAGCCAGCCGAGGGTCTGGAGTGTCGGCGTAGTGGATGGCATTGGCCCGTGAGCGTCCGACCTTTGCGGTACGGTCTCTGTCTCTGCGCGTGCGCGCGACATCAGCTGGACCTCGCGACAGATCGCGGATTCACAAGCTGCTCGTGCCGCCTGGCAAAGTCGATGAGCGGCGTTTCGGGCAAGCGTCCGTAATCATCAGTCCCGCTGAAGCTCCACGGCCAGGCGCCCGCGTATCCCGCAGCGAGCGCAAACTCGAGATATTCCTCGAGCGTTCGTTCTGGATGCGAGACACCCGCTGGATGCCGGCGAGCACCGTCGGCAGGAAACTCGCCGAGCACCACACGCTTACGCACACCAAGCATGGCGACCGGCTTGCCGAAGACGTCGGCGTCGCGATCGGGATGATTCAAGTCGGGATACGAATGCAGCTGCAGAAAATCGAGCTCGAGCGCGGGATCGTCCCACGCCCATAGATTATGCAATCGCGCACAACCGATCGTCGTCAGCGCACCGATGGATGCATGCACCATCCCGCTGACGCGTGTCACGAGTTCGGCCAGCAGCGCGAACGGCAACGGACGTGAGACACGCGAGCTGAGATCGCGCTCCCATTCCTCGACGACGAAGTCCGGCTCATTCATGAACTCGATGGCGAGGATCTGCGAGCCGAGATCGGCACGCTCGCCGCTGCGGCCATAGCGGGTGATCAACGGCTCGATCACACCGCGCAGCAGCGACTCGCGGCCGATTCG
>DATCXH010000390.1:0-3491 GCA_036565925.1 Vicinamibacterales bacterium | reverse complement strand
CGACTACTGGCAGGGCGAGACGATCGTGCTCGGCGTGCCCGGGCCGGTCGGCATTCACAGCGGCACGACCCGGACCTCATGGCTGTTGCGCAACGACCTCGAGATCAGCACGGTGATCGGCCTGTTTCACAGCCTGTCGCTCGCCGACTTGCGGGCGACCGTGTATCACGGAGGCGTGGGGGCGGCGTGGACGGTTCGAGAGATGTACACGTTGACGGCGTCGTACCGCGCCGATTACCAGCGTGGTGATCTGCGAGGTCAGCTGCCACCTGATGGACATGTGACTCGCGGAGTCGCGGCGATCGGCGTCACGATCGCGCCGCGCCTGAGACGAACCTTCACACCACTTCAGCGCGATCCGGCTCTCCCGATGACTGGAGTGCAGTGGCCATGAGAACCGTTCTGGCATTCGCGACGATTTGTGTGTTCGTCGCCGGACTCGGATCGGCGCAGGAGCGCGCCCGACTCGAGCCGGCCCCGAGCGAACGACCTGCAGCGACGACGGTGCCGGCGTCCACGGCTCGTGTCACCGATGACGAGGGCTACAAGATCGGGCCCGAGGACGTGCTCGACATCTCCGTCTGGAAGAGCCCGGAGTTGAGCCGCTCGGTGCCCGTTCGGCCGGACGGCAAAGTGTCGCTGCCACTGGTCAACGACATCAAGGCCGCCGGCCTGACCACGGAGCAGCTCCGACAAGAGCTCACGATGCGGTTGTCCGAGTTCGTCCCTGCTCCAGAAGTGGCGGTGATCGTTCGCGAAGTGCACAGCGCCAAGGTGGCCGTCGTCGGGGCTGTGCGCACACCCGGCCGCTTTGAACTGCGCAGCCCGGCCACCGTGCTCGAGATGATCGCCATGGCGCAGGGATTGACTGACTTCGCCGAGCGCGATCGCATCGTGGTGCTGCGCCAGAACGGCCGCGCAACGGTACGCATCCCGTTCCGATACACGAAGGTGGAAATCGGCACGGACCAGGACAACTTCTTCGTCCAGTCCGGCGACATCATCGTCGTTCCGTGAGGTGTACGCATGTCGGACCCACTCTCGACGACCGACGGATCCTTGCTCCTGCAGGCGGGCGACATCATTCGCCGGCGACGTTCGACGGCGGTCGTGGTGTTCACCACGGTGATGGTCACGTGCCTTTCTCTCTCGCTATTTCTGCCGGATCTCTTTCGCGCATCGTCTGTCGTGCTCGTCGAGAGGCAACTGCCAGACGCGGTGGTGCGATCGATTCCGGGCGGTGAGCTCGAGAGCCGGCTGCACGTCATTCAGCAGGAGGTGTTGAGCCGGGCCAACCTCACCAGCCTGGTCGAACGATTCAATCTCTACCCTGCCCTCCGGGCGCGCGGCGATCGAGACTCGGCGCTCGCGCAGTTGAGAGACGACATCAAAATCGACTTGACCGGACCCGAGCAGGTGAGCGGTCGCAGCAAGACCGTCGCATTCCGGCTGACCGTGACAGGCGAGCATCCCGATACGGTTGCTGCAGTGACGAATGCAATCGCCGACTTCTACGTTGCGCAGAACGGGCAGATGCGGGCGAACGAAGCCACCCGGGCGACGCAGTTCCTGAAAGCGCAGCTCGAGGAGGCCCGACGGCAACTGACCGGCCGTGAACGTGACGTCGCGATGTACACGACCAAGCACGCCGGCGGTTTGCCGCAACAGGCCGAAATGAACCTGGCGGCGCTCGAGCGGCTCAACGTGCAACTCCGACTGAACGGGGAGCGGCTGCTCCGCGCGCTCGACCAACGCGCGGCGCTGTTGGCCGACATGCCTCCGGATGCGGCGGCAACTCTCGGCGACGGGGAGTCGGCGAGCACTCGCCGATTGAATCAGCTGCGGCGCGATCTCGCCCAATGGGAAGGCTTTCCCGAGCGATATCCGGACGTCAAACGCATCAAGGAAGAAATCGCCGCGTTGGCGTCGTCACCAGCGACACCAGCGACGTCAGCTGCCGGCGAGCCACGACCCGGTACGCGCACGCTCGAAGGTCTCAACGCAGAAATCGATCGGCTCAAGCTCGAGGACGAGAGTCTCCGCAAGTTGATCGCCACCGCCGAACAGCGTCTCGAGGAGGTTCCCTATCGCGAGAACGAGCTCGCCCTCATCGTGCGCGACCGCCAGTCGGCCAAGGAACTCTACGACTTGCTGCTCAAACGTTACGAGGATGCCCAGCTCGCGCAGAGCATGGAAACCGCAAATCAGGGCGAACGTTTTCGGGTGCTCGAGCCAGCGGTGGCGCCAATGGGGCCGAACGCGCCGAACCGCTTTCGACTGCTCGTCATGGGCCTGTTGCTGGCCGCCCTGCTGGCGAGCATCGCCGTGCTGATTCGCGAACAGCTCGATACGTCCTTCCATAGCGTCGATGACGTGCGGCAGTTCACCCACGTCCCGATACTCGCGTCGATCCCGTCGATCGAGATGCCGGCGTCCAAGCGTCTGCCGCGTGCGTTGGGCGTTACCGCCTTTGTTCTCGGTGGGCTGGCGCTGGTGGCCGCGTTCTCGGCATATGTCGCGAGCGGCAACGAGCAATTGGTCCGCTTCCTTGTGCGAGGTGCGTGATGCGACCTGGACTTGATGACACGCTGGTCAGTCTTCGCACGCCATCGTCTTTTGCCGCCGAACAGTACCGGGCATTGCGTCTGCAGGTCGAGCGCCTTCGCGCTGTTCGTGAGGTACGCGCGATGGGCGTGAGCAGTCCAGGACTGGGAGACGGCAAAACCGTGACGGCGATCAATCTGGCCGCAGCGCATGCCGAAAGCGAGCGCGTGCTGCTCATCGACGCCGATCTCCGACGTCCCTCGATCGGTTCTCAGCTTCGTCTGACTGACGTGAGCGGGCCGGGCCTGGCCGATGCGCTCTCTGACGAGCGGCTCGAGTTGACGCATCTCGTTCGTCACGTCGACGACATTCCGTTCGCTGTGATCCTCGCCGGCGTGCCTGGGCGCCGGAGCCGCGGCGAAGGCGGCCCATCTGCCCCGGTTCACGAACTACTCCGATCGCCTCGGCTCGATCAGCTCCTGCAGGACGCGCGTCGCCAGTTCGACCTCGTGATCGTCGACACTCCGCCGCTGCTTCCGGTCACAGACCCGGTCGTGCTGGCACGGGCACTCGACGGCATTGTCGTTGTCGTGGCGGCGAACAATACGCCGCGCAAGCTGCTCGAGGAGTCGCTCAACCTGCTCGACTCATCGAAGGTCCTGGGGATTGTGTTCAACAAAGACCATCGTCCGTTGTACGGCTACTACAGCGGGGACTACCGCACCCGCTTCACGAAGCAGGCCGCACGAACGCCCGGCGCTTGAGCCCGACCGGTCCATGGCGACGCTGCCATGCGTGGATCAAGTCGGTTCGCGGAGCGACATACGGTCCCACGCTGCGTTCGCAACGCATCGCGTGTCACGGAAGGCACTTGCGTTGGCGTCGCTTAGTGTCGGCCTTCACGCCGACCTGTAGAAATGAAAGCGCGTTCACTCGACGTGTTCGTC
>DATCXH010000979.1:0-5057 GCA_036565925.1 Vicinamibacterales bacterium | reverse complement strand
CCGAACGTCACAAGGCAGTGGCTCAGGCTGCATGCCGCCGGGTGAGGAAAGAGTTCTGCGTCGAGCGCGTCGTGCCGATGTACGAATCCTTTTACCGCACGCTCCTGTCCTAATCGGTCTGTCAACGCGCCAGCCGGAGGCTGACCTCTCTCGATGGAGGAATCATGCAACGAACCCTGACCATTTTTCTGTTGTGTGTCTGCAGTCTTGTCTGTGCGCGTGCTGCGTCAGCGCAAGATACCCGATCGTTTGGCCTCACAATGGGATACCCGGCTTCGATTGGCGTACTCTGGCACATGAATGAAGCCGTCGCGATTCGGCCGGAGTTCTCGTTCGATTACTTCTCCAGTGAAATAGAAAACGATTCGCCGCTTGGCGGGGACAGCTCGCAGGACGGACACAGCGTGTCTGTCGGACTCAGCGCGCTGTTGTACGTCGCCCGGTGGGACATGACGCGCGCGTACGTGGTTCCTCGTTACGCGTACGTGCACACGTCATCCTCTCTCGAGGGTCCGTTCACCGTACTCCGCGACTCGACCGGAAACGGTCATGACGTAAGTGTGTCCTTCGGCGCGCAGCACACCCTGGGAGAACGGTTCGCGATCTACGGCGAACTGGGCTTCGCGTACGAACGGACGACAAGCGACGTCACGACCACCGAATTGCGCAGCAATCGCGTTGGCACACGCAGCGGTGTCGGCGTCGTCGTCTACTTCTGAGCGCGCTTAGCGCCCGTCAGGTATTCCGGGACGAGGCGCGGCGCTTGGCGGCACCGACTGGATCAGCAACGGCCGATCGCCGGTCTCGACGAGAATCGCCTGGTCCTGACGGATCCTGACGGTGCCGCGCGCATCCACCGGCAGCGGCGCATCGACCGCAATGCGCAATGGCGCCGTTGTCCGTGTCACTGATACGGGCAGCGACGTCTCGCGGCAATTGGTCGTGTTGCCGCCGCACGGGAGGTCGATCCCGCGGATGACGACTGGCGTCAGTTGCCCGGCCTGCTGCTGATTTTGTTGCGTCTGCTGGGCCGATACGGGAACGGCCACGTCTTTGACACTCAGCCACCCCAACTCGATGGCAATCACGGTCAGGATGATTTTCAGATAACGGTCGCGCGGCATGGTCAGTCTCCTCGCTGCGGGAGCAACACCTTTAAAATAACCTCAGAGCTATTGATGAGGATCACCACCCGTCGCTGGCGCACATTTGGGGCCATGCTGCTCGTCCTCGCATTGTGGCTGCTATTTCCGCGGGCAGACGTACCAGCCTCGGTATTTCGCGGGCAGTCCAGGACACACAATGTGCGACCCGCTCCGACGCGGGGCCAGCTTCAGCAACAGCTACTCGGAGTCAATCCAGACCGGCTAATCCTGTACAACACGCCTTTGCCGTGATGCTGGAGTGCCTGAGGGATTCTAAAGCGTTGATGTCAGAGCTCCCCCGGGCAGTCTTGCTCGATCTCGACGACACCATCCTCGACGACAGTGCCGGCGTCATCAGCAGCTGGCGCAAGGCGTGTGTCGCGCATTGTTCGCCGATGAGCGGCCTTGATGCTGAGGCTGTGTTCGACGCGATCGATCGCACGCGCGAATGGTACTGGTCCGACCCCGAGCGCCATCGCGTGGGTCGTCTGGAGCTGGCATGGGCACGCAGCGAAGTGGTTCGTCTCGCGCTCGTCGAGCTTGGCGTGCACGATGAGGACCTGGCGAGACGGATCGGCGACACCTACCACTCGCTCCGCGATGATGCGATCACACCATTTCATGATGCAGTGCCCACGGTGCGATGGCTGCGCGGTCAGGGTTGCCGGCTGGCGTTGCTCACCAACGGCGCAAGCACATTACAACGGCTCAAGATCGATCGGTTCAACCTGGCGCCGCTGTTCGACGCGATCCTGATCGAGGGCGAGGTGGGCTTCGGAAAACCGGATCCGCGGATCTACACGGAGGCGCTCGCGAGGCTCGACGTGCCCGCGCAAGACGCGTGGATGGTTGGCGACAATCTCGAATGGGACGTCGCCGGCCCGCAGCGCGAGGGCATCGCCGGCATCTGGATCGACGCGCGTGGCCGCGGTGTGCCTGCGGGCCAGGACGTGCGGCCGCATCGAATCATCGAGCGACTGTCGGATTTGCGAGGTGACACGCGCTAACGTGTGGTGCGCGGCTCCGTGAGAGAAGCGAGCAGCGCCAGCAGACGCCTGTGGTCGACGGGTTTGACCAGATGCCCGTCGAAACCGGCGTCCTGCGAGCGACGCCGATCCTCGTCCTGTCCCCATCCCGTGAGTGCGATCAGCACCATCCCCTGACCCCACGGCTGCTGACGGATTCGTCGGCAGACGTCGTGGCCGTTCAGCACGGGCAAGCCGATATCGAGCAGCACGACATCAGGCCGTTCTTGTTCGGCGGACTCGAGCGCGCTCTGACCGTCGTGAGCGATGGAGACGTCGTGTCCATGCAGCTCCATCAGCATGGCAAGCGAGTCTGCCGAATCCTGGTTGTCATCGACGACGAGGATGCGATACGTCCCGCTGCTGGTCTGCGGCTGGTCCGCCGCAGGAGCGGCGGTGGTCGCGGGCTCCCGCAGCACAGGCAGGCGGACCTCGAAGGTGCTGCCGCGGCCGGCGCCCGAACTGTGTGCAGTGACCGTTCCGCCGTGCATCTCGACGATTCGCTTCACCAGCGTCAGCCCGATGCCCAAGCCGCCTTGCGAATGTTCGAGCGACGAATCGACCTGCGTGAACATCTCGAAGATCGCCTCGAGCTTGTCAGCCGGGATCCCGATGCCTGAGTCCATCACCGTGACGATGACGTCTTCTCCGTCACGAGTGACAGTCATGCGAATCTTTCCGTCCGGGGGTGTGTATTTACAGCTGTTGTTGAGGAGGTTGCCGAACACTTGCGTCAGACGGACCGGGTCGGCATGCAGACGGACTGTGTCGGCGGGCAGGAGCACGTCGATCGAATGGCCAGCGGAATCAGCGAGTGGTTGCGCCGCCAGCACCGCATGACGAAGCACCGATGCGAGTTCGATGTGACGCTTGCGCAGCTCGATGCGATTGTGGGTGATCCGGCTCAGATCGAGGAGATCGTCCACCAGCCGCACCAACTGCTCGAGTTGCCGCTCCATCGTGTCCAGTCCGTGACGGACGGCGACATCCTGGTTGGCGCTGCATTTGAGGATCTCCAGGGTGTTGCTCAACGGCGCGAGTGGGTTGCGCAGCTCGTGCGCGAGCGTGGCGAGGAATTCGTCTTTGCGACGGTCGGCTTCCGCGAGATTCGCGGCCAGTCCGCGAAGGTTGTCCTCCATCTGCCGCCGCTCGGTCACATCCTGACTCACGGTCGCGAACGCCACGGTGTGGCCTGATTCGTCATCGAGCTTCAGGACTTTGTAGGACATCCAGCGCGCCTGTCCTGTCCTGAAGTGTCTGAAGCGAACCTCGATCTCGCCATGCCCGTTTGCGACAACCGCGGGGAAGAATTCATCCATGATCCGCGGTTGGTCTTCGGGGAAAAAGAAGTCGCGGACATTGGCGCGGCGCGCCTCGTCGAGACTGTCGAGTCCCACCATCTCGAGGCCGGCGCGGTTCACGAAGATCGGCACCGCGTTCAGGTCGCTGATGCCGATGAAGTCGGTGCTGTTCTCGACGAGCGTGACGAACTTCTGACGCTCTGATTCGGCGAGCCTGCGCTCGCCGATGTCGCGCGCGATCTTTGAGGCGCCGATCACGCGACCATCGTCATCCTTGATCGGGGACACCGTGAGCGACACCGTAATTCCTTGCCCGCCTTTCCTCATGCGCACCGTTTCGAAATGGTCGATGCGTGTGCCCGCATTCAAGGTGGCGATGATGTGATCCTCCTCGGCAAGGCGGTCGGGTGGAATGATCAGGGAGATGTGTCGGCCGATGGCTTCGTCGCTGCTGTAGCCGAACAACCGCTCCGCCGCCGCATTCCAGCTCTGGATGATTCCATCCAGCGACTTGCTGATGATCGCATCGTCGGACGATTCGACGATCGACGCGAGGAGACGAGCGCTCTCCAGGCGGGCGGCCTCACGCTTTTCCCACAGCCGTCGTTCGGACACATCGCGAAAAATCAGGACGCATCCTGACACGACGCCGTGTTCATCCCTGATCGGTGCAGCGCTGTCATCGATGGGCCGCTCCGAGCCGTCTTTCGCGATGAGCAGCGTGTGGTTCGCCAATCCGACGACGACGCCTTGGCGGAGCGCTCTGGTGGCAGGACTTTCCACCGTTTTGCGCGTGTCCTCGTTAACGATCCGAAACACGTCGTCGAGCGTGATCCCGCGCGCCTCGTGTTGTGTCCAGCCAGTCAGCGATTCGGCGACACGATTGAGATAGGTGACGCGGCCCTCGTTGTCGGTGGTGATCACCGCATCGCCGATGCTGCCAAGCGTCACGCGAAGCACTTCACCGCGATCGCCGGCTCGCGCCTGCGCGCGTCGCATGGCCTCGCCAATCCCGACGATGAGCGAACAGGTGAACAGATACGCAATGAAACCGACGACGGCCGCGTCGGTCGTCAGAGCAACAGTGCCGCGCGGCGGGATGAAGAGATACGCGCAGGCGAGATATCCGAAGATGACGACGAGCAGTGCCGGACGATATCCGCCGAGCCAGACTGCGCCCGCAACCGCGCCGAAGAGCGTGACAAGCGGCAGGCTGTCGCCCATGACAGGGTCGAGCAGCCAGCGCAGCAATACCGCTCCGGCGAGGACGAGCAATGAGATGGCGTAAGTTGGGACAGTCCCTCGCACTGACTTTCTTATAACAGACTCAATGCGCCGTTCGCGACGACGCGCTATGTGAACGGGGCCAGTTTTTTGAATGTCGCCAACACCCACCGATAGCCGTCGGGATCGGTGACGACCGCGGTGCGATCGCCCCAGGGCATGTCCTGGGCATCGCTGACTCCGCCGCCCACCTGACGAGCTTGCGCCGCGATGGTATCGACATCGGTGACATAGGCATAGAGCGCCGGCGACCCACCGGTCGCAGTCGCCGCATCACCCTTGCGGATCAACATGACCACCGA
>DATCXH010000659.1:0-2242 GCA_036565925.1 Vicinamibacterales bacterium | reverse complement strand
CTACGATTGCAGCGCGGCGGTCGATTCGAACTGCAATTGATAGAGGCGATGGTAGATACCGCGCGCAGCCAGCAATTCCTGATGCGTGCCCGACTCGCGCAACTCGCCTTTGTGCAGGACCAGGATCCGGTCCATGTCCTGAATGGTCGAGAGACGATGGGCGATCGCCATGGTCGTGCGGCCGCGCATCACCACCTTCAAGGCGTCGCGAATGAGCAGCTCAGTATCGGTGTCCACGCTCGACGTCGCCTCATCCAGGATGAGGACTTTCGGATCGAACGCCAGCGCGCGTGCGAATGAGAGCAACTGCTTCTGCCCTGATGAGAACGTCGCGCCGCGTTCAGTGACCGGCGTGTTGACACCGAGCGGCAAACGGTCGACGAAGGCCGACGCGTGGACCGCATCGAGTGCGCGCCGAATATCGGCATCCGTGATCGCGGGGTTGCCGAGTCTCACGTTGCCACCGATGGTTCCCGAGAACAAATAGACGTCCTGCAGCACGAGGCCGAACAGGCGACGCAACGCAGCGAGATCCCAGTCGCGGATGTCTACACCGTCGATCGTGATGCGGCCGTGCTGCACGTCGTAGAAGCGCTGCAGCAGGCTGACGATTGTCGTCTTGCCCGAGCCGGTGGCACCGACGATCGCCACACGTTGACCGGGGCGCACCTCGAACGAGACGTTCCGCAGCACCGGTTCGCCTTCCACGTACGAGAAGGTGACGTCTTCAAATCGGATCGTGCCAGAGGAGATTGGCGCGTCTGAAGGCGCAGCTAAAGTCGGCGCGTCTAAAGATGCGCCTCTACGAGAGACGGCCGGCGACGTAATCTCAACCGGCGTATCGAGCAGCGCGAAGATCCGCTCGGACGAGGCCATCGCGCCCTGCAGGAGATTGAACTTCTCGGAGAGGTCGCTGATCGGCCTGAAGAAGCGCTGCGAGTACTGGAGGAATGCAACCAGGGCTCCCAATGTCAGGCCGTCGCCATTCACCACCCATCCGCCGCCGACCCACAGAATCAGCGATGCGGCGAGCGCGCTGACCAGCTCGACTCCGGGATAGAACGCGGCGTAATAGAAGATCGAGCGAACGTTGGCATCGCGGTGCTGCCGGTCAATCTCGTCGAAGGTGTCGAAGTCGCGTTGCTCACGACGATAGAGCTGCACCGTCGCCATGCCGGTGAGCCGCTCCTGTAGATACGCATTGATGCGGGCGATCCAGATGCGAACGTCGCGGTACGTCTCGCGCACGTGGATCCGGAACCACTGTGTGATCACCGCAATCAACGGCAGGACGGAGAACGCCACAAGAGCCAGACGCCAATCCATCCACACCAGTACCACCATGATGCCGACCAGCGTGAATACGTCGCCGAACACCGAGACGACACCTGACGTGAACAGGTCGTTCAAGACGTCCACGTCGGTCGTGACGCGCGTCATCAGACGTCCCACCGGATTGCGATCGTAGAAGCGCAGATCGAGCCGCTGCAGATGCTCGATCATCTGCATCCGCATATCGAACATGATCCGCTGCCCGGTCGCCTGCATCGTCCAGGTCTGGATGTACTCGAGGATGAAGGAGGCCACGAGCACCACGAGATAGACGGCCGCCATCGCCCCAAGTCCCGACAGATCTCGAGCCGGAATGTAGCGGTCGATCGCGATCTTCGTCAGGTACGGCGGAGCCAGCTCGAGACAGGAGTGACCGATGATAGCGGCGACGGCAATCACCACCTGACGCCGGTATGGACGCAGGTAGCCAAGCAGCCGGCCCATCAGCCGACCGTCGTACGCCTTTCCGAGGACGTCTTCTTCGTGCATTACGACGCCGCCAACTCCTCTTCCAGCAGCTGCTTCCGATAGAGCTCGGCATACAAGCCGCCGTGGCGCACGAGTGAGTCGTGGGTCCCCGACTCCGCGACTCGGCCGTGCTCGAGTACGACGATCTGATCGGCGCCGCGCACCGTGGACACGCGGTGCGACACGATGATTGACGTGCGCTGGCGCATGACCCGCGACAGCCGCTGCAGAATCTCCTCTTCGGTGTGGGTATCCACAGCCGACAATGCGTCGTCGAGAACGAGAATCGCCGGCGACATGACCAGCGCGCGAGCGATCGCCGTTCGTTGCTTCTGCCCACCCGAGAGGGTGATGCCGCGTTCACCGACCAGCGTGTCGTAGCCGTTCGGGAACGTCTCAATGTCCTTGTCCAAACGGGCCGTGGCGGCGGCCTCTTCAATGG
>DATCXH010000528.1:0-3439 GCA_036565925.1 Vicinamibacterales bacterium | reverse complement strand
AAGATTTCGTCCGAGGTTTCCGCCCAGGGGCGACCCGCCGATCTCTGTGCCGCACACGACGAATTGACCTACGCCCGGAACACAGCGGTTGGGATTCGCCGCGTGCCATAGCCCGGAAAAGTCGGGCTTGCCGTCAGGTAGTCGCGGGGCCGGTGCCTTCAGATCCGGCTTGCCATCCGCGGTCTTTGGTACTCCTTCAGTCGGATACCGCAGCCATTGGGAAAACCCGAGCGCCGGGACAGCGATGATTCCGATGAGGACGAGTCCGAGCCGAAGACGCCGCATACACCCTCCGTGTGGCTCCCGTGTACCGAGAAATGTCGCATACTACCGCCAACCGCTCCGCCCCTTATTACCCCGTTATTAGCACGCGGAGCGTTGGCGGATCGCCAGCGTCTCTTGCCGCGCTTCGCGCGGCGGAACCGCTGTGCGGTCAGACTTCATGATGGCGAATGCTGTGGGGCCGCACAGCGGTCCGGGGCGCAGGATGATCGACCGGAGACAACTCCTGACTGGCGTCGCCGGCGGGTTATTCGCCAGCCTGACCTTTCCACGGCACAGCCCGGCGCAGCCGATCGGCCACGTCACGCTGAACGACCGGCTGGCTGTCGTGACAACGGGCGGCACGAATGTGCTGACGCTGTCGTCAGACGAGGGTCTTGTGCTCGTGGATAGCGGGACGCCGGAGTTCACCGCGGCCCTCCTGGCGTCGGTGCGCCAGTTCGCATCCGGCAAGAGCGTCAAGACGCTGTTCAACACGCATTGGCATCTGGAGAACACCGCGGCGAACGAGCTTCTGAAGCAGGCCGGTGCCACCATCCTGGCTCACGAAAACACACGGCTCTGGATGGCGACGCCAACCTGGATGCCGAACGAAGATCGCTATCGGCAGCCTCGTCCCAAAGGCGCACAGCCGGACAAGACGTTCTACGTCGATGGCTCGATGAGCGCCGCAAACGAACGCATCGAGTACGGCTATCTCATCGAAGCGCATACGAGTGGCGACATCTACGTCTTCTTCCGTGACTCGAATGTGCTCGCTGTCGGCGACGTCGCATCGCCGGCGCGCGATCCCGAGCTGGACTACCTGACCGGCGCGTGGATTGGCGGACGGGTCGATGCGATGGATCGACTACTGAAGCTGAGTGACGCGAATACGAAGATCGTTCCCGGCTTTGGTCCGGTGATGACACGCGCCGAGTTGCAAGCCGAGCGCAACATGATGAAGACGATCTACGACCGCACGGTCGATCGCGTGCGGGAAGGTGACTACGTCGACGACATGCTCGAGGCCGGCGTGATGAACGGCCTGGCGCGCACGTGGCGGGACCCGAAGAAATTTCTCCACGACCTGCACAAAGGTCTCTGGGCGCATCACAACAAGCTGGACGCCAATGTGGTGTAAGGAATTCAAAATGCGTTTTGACTTGTGCATGTTGCATTACGTCATCGCTGTCGTCTTGATGGCAGCGACCGCGCATGCGCAAACACCCTTGGCCGATCGCATTCAGGCCGGTGAGCACCGGGCCGCGATGGAACTCGTCGCCAAAGGCGCCGACGTGAATCAGGCGCAGGCCGACGGCACGACGCCGCTGCATTGGGCGGTCTATCGATTCGATCGCGAGTTGGTGCAGACGCTGCTGAAGAAAGGTGCGCGCGTCAATGCGGTCAATCGTTACGGCGCCAGCCCGCTGAGTGAAGCCGTCCGCGTCGCCAACATCGAGATCACCGAGATGCTGCTCGAGGCTGGAGCCGAGGCGAACGTCGAGAACGAAGACGGTCAAACCCCGCTCATGCTGGCCGCGCGAACCGGCAACGTCGCGCTGGCGACGAAGCTCGTGCAACGTGGCGCCGACGTCAATCGCCGCGAGCGGTTCCGTCAGCAATCAGCCGTGATGTGGGCGGCCGCGCAGAATCATCCGGAGATGGTGACGTTTCTGATCTCCAAGGGCGCCGACCTCACCGCACGAGCGCAGGCCAACGATTGGGAGACACAGATCACCAGCGAGCCGCGCGTGCAGTACCGGCCGACGGGTGGTCTCACGCCGTTGCTCTACGCCGCACGCGCCGGGTGTCTCGGTTGCGTGAAGGCGATGGTCGAGGCCGGCGCCGATAAGGATCGTCCCAATCCCGATGGGATGACGCCGATGATCATGGCGCTCGACAACGGCTATCCTGCCGTCGCCCACTACTTGCTCGATCGCGGCGCCAATCCGCTCACGTGGGACTGGTGGGGACGAACACCGCTCTACGTCGCGGTGACGATGCGCGGTGGATTGGACGGCCGTGCGGGATCGCGATCGCCCGAGTCGCTGGCGTTCATCAAGGCGCTGCTCGCGGCCGGGGTGAATGTGAACGCACAGCTCGCGTTCAAGGAACCGAGCCGCGGCGGACGGGACAATCGGTTCCGAGACGACCTCCTGACCACCGGTGCCACGCCGTTGTTGCGTGCCGCGCAGACCTTCGACAACGACGTCGTGCGTCTGCTGCTCGAGCACGGCGCACTCGTCGAACTGCCGAATGCCTCCGGCGTCACGCCGTTCATGGCTGCCGCGGGTGTTGGCACACGCACCGGCGGTGGTGTGCTCGGCCCGGGTGTTCCCGACAACGTCATCGCGCTCTCGCTCGAGACAATGGAGATCCTGCGAAAGGCCGGAGCCGACGTCAACGCACGCATCACCGATGTCACGAGCCTGACCGCGCGCATTGCGCGAACGAACACGCTGACCGGCCGTCAGGGACAGACGACGCTCTTCTTCGCCGCCGAGAGCGGACGCACTGAGGTGGTGAAGTATCTGCTCGCGAACGGCGCCAAGCCGGATCTGGTGGACGACATGGGCAAGTCTCCCGTCGACCTCGTCTCTGGTGGCCGTGGCGACGGCCGTTCCAAAGAGATTGTGTCGTTGCTTCAGAAGGTCGTCGCGACGCAACCGTGACCGAGATTGAACGCAGCCGCGCTGCCGTTTGAGCTCCTCGTCGTCGGCTACCTGGCATTCTTTGCAGTGGCCGCGGCGTTTGCGGATGTCGAACCTCCGCGACGAATGCGCACCGCGCTGGCGGCCCTCTCCTGTGCGGTCCTCGTCTACGGTGCCTCGCGAACCCTACCTGTGACCGCGCGTCTGTGGCTTGCGTTCTTGTACATCCCGCTCGGCTACTGGATTCCAGTGCCGCTCGTACCCTTGCGGCAGGGAAGCGCGTTCGAGAGGTGGCTCGTGCGCAGCGACGAGGTGCTGCGCGGCATCGCGCACGCGTTGCCGCGTTGGTTCGCCTACATCGTTGAAGTCGGCTACCTGACCTGCTTCCCGCTGATTCCGATATCGTTCGCGGTCGTCTGGATCGCAGGATCGTACGAGGACGTCGCGCGCTTCTGGATGGCGGTGCTTCTCGCTGGGTATGGCTGCTACATCACGCTACCGTGGCTGGTCAGCCGACCACCGCG
>DATCXH010000257.1:0-2288 GCA_036565925.1 Vicinamibacterales bacterium | reverse complement strand
AGTCCGCGTAGCAACAGCCCGGTCGCCATCATCAACACCATGCTGACCGCGACCTGCACGCCGACGAGCGTGCCGCGTAACCGTCGACCTCGACGGCCGCTGCCGGCGCCGGCGGCGTCCTGTTTGATCACGCCATTCAGATCGGCCTTCGACACGTACAGCGCCGGGAGTAATCCGAACACCAGACTCGTACCGAGTGTCAGCAACACAGCGAACGACAGCACCCGAACGTCGGGGCTGACATTCAGCTCGAATGTGAAGGCTGGGATCTCCGGCGGAAACACGGCGGGAAGCACGAGCGCGACGAGCGCCTGGAACGACCACAGCGCCAGCACCGAGCCGAGCACGCCTCCGGCGATCGCGATCAGCAGGCTTTCGGTGAGCAACTGTCGAACCACGCGCGCGCGACTCGCGCCGAGCGCGAACCGCATCGCGATTTCCTGGCTCCTCGCGGTACCACGTGCGAGCAGCAGATTCGCGACGTTGGCGCACGCGATCAACAGCACAAGTCCGAACGCCGCCATGAGGACAGCCGCCGCAGTGGTCGCCGTTCCGCGAAGAAAGGCGGGAATTGTCGCCGGTCTCGCGCTGTCGATCGTCAGCGTGGTCCTTCGCGGCGCGCGCACGCGCGCCGACTGCTCGCGATCGATCTGCGCGGCGATGACGGCCAGTTCGGCACGCACCTGCTCGACGCCCGTCGCCTCACGGCGACGGCCGATCAGGTTGAGCCAACGACTGTTCTCATCCCTGAAGCGCGATACCCGCTGCCCCAGGAGCGGCTCCGTATCGAGGGGAGCAAAGTACGCGGCGCGCATCGGCGCGCCGCTGTACGTTCGTTCGTCCGCCACGCCCACCACGGTGAACCGCTGCCGATCCAGTTCGATGGCGCGCCCAACGATCGTCGAGTCTGAGGCAAACGTCTTTTCCCATACACCGTGACCGAGCACGACCACAGGCAGTGCGCCGGGCTCGCAGTCCTGCGCGGTCAACGCGCGCCCGAGCACGGGAAGCTGCTGCAGCACCGCGAAGTAATTGCAGCTGACGAGGGCGCCCATGACTGCCTGCGGCGTATCACCGCCGAGCGTCGTTTGCCTGGGGTCGGAGTGCGCGAGCACGCCGGAGAGCGACTGTGTGCGGTCGCGATAAGCTCGATACTCGGAAACCGTGAACGTGCCAAATCCTGACACTCCGGCGAACTGCCCGCCTTCGACCGCCTGCGCAATCGAGACGAGCTCGTGCGCATTCGGCGACGGCAGATCGCGAAACAGCACGCCGTTCAGAATCGTGAAGATGCCGGTGTTGACGCCGATGCCCAACGCGAGCGTGACGACGGCGACAGCGGTGAACGCTGCGCTCTTGCGCAACGATCGCAAGCCGTAGCGAACGTCCTGCCACCACATCGGAAAGAGCCCGAGCCAGACGTCGCGCACATCTTCGCGGGCGAGCAGCACGTTGCCGATCGCTCGCCGACTGGCTTCCTCTGCCTGCTTCGGCGTCAGGCCCTCGCGTTCGAGGTGGGCGGCGCGCATCGCGCGATGCGCCTCGATCTCCTCGCGCAGCTCTCGCTCATGTCGCGATTGCCGGAGCAGGTATGCCAGTCGACGAAACCATGTGCCCATGTCGGCCTCTGGCTCTTACGTCGCGTCGAGGACGTATTGGATCGCGCGGACCATGCGATCGAACTCCTCGCGCTCGCCGTTCAGCTGTTTCCTGCCCGCGGGAGTCAGTCGGTAGTAACGGGCTTTGCGATTGGCCTCCGAGACTCCCCATTCCGCTTTCGCCCACCCGTTCAACAGCAGCCGCTGGAGGGCGGGATACAGCGCGCTCTCGCCGATGTGGAGCATGTCCTTCGAGGCGACGCGAAGATGCTCGACGATCGCGTAGCCGTGCTTGGGGCCCGATCCGAGACTTTTCAGGATCAGCAGCTCCAGGGTGCCTGGCAGCAGGTCGGATGGCGTGTTTGTCAGTCCCATCAGCCACTGAGGGGACTGTAGATCGTTCTCAGCGGGGGATGCAAGCCCCCATCAGCTGATGATGGGAGTGGGTGATGGGCTCTGCGCGATACACCGTTCACATCGGTGACGGACGCGGTTGCCTCGATCCTTCCAAAGACGTATCGTTGGTGATCTGTCAAACGAAAGGTGGCGTTATGAGACGACTGGTTCTGATCGTGTTGGCGGCTGCTGTGCTCGGGGCCGGTGGCGCATTCGCTGGCGAAGTGAAGGGACCTCCGGGCACCGTGAATAATACGAACGAAACCGGCGCTCTGGACCACGCGCGTTCGGCAT
>DATCXH010000296.1:0-4232 GCA_036565925.1 Vicinamibacterales bacterium | reverse complement strand
AGCACGGCGTTGACGATGCTGAACGTCGCGGTGTTGATGCCGATGCCAAGCGCCAGCGTCAGGACGACGACAACCGTGAACGCCGGGGTACGTCGCAAGCCGCGTATCGCATGGCGCGCATCGCGCACCAGCGTCTCGAGAAAGGGGAGTCCTCGCGCGTCGCGGTAGGTCTCCTTGATCGCTTCGACATTGCCAAACTTCAGCAGCGCCTGGCGGCGGGCTTCGATCGGCGATAGGCCGGCTCGAAGGTTCTCCGCCGTTTGCATGACGATGTGTTCGTCGATCTCCGCTCGTAGGCGTTCCTCGTCCCGGGCGGACGCCGACCACCAGGTCAACCTGCGGAAGAGCCGCCTCAGCGCCTTCATTTCAGGTGCTCGGCTTTCGCGGCGAAGAATCGTTCGATGATCGCCGCCGTCTGTTCCCAGCTCCGTGCTTCCGCTTGTAGTTGCTTGCGGCCTTGCCGTGTCAGCCGATAAAAGCGCGCCCTGCGATTGTTCTCGGACGCGCCCCATTCGGATGCGATGGACCCTTCCTGCTCCAGTTTGAGCAGTACTGGATAGAGCGTCCCCTGATTGACGGTCAGTAGATCGCCGCTGATCTGCTCGATGCGGCGCGCGATCGCGTAGCCGTGGATGGGGCCAAGCACGTCCAGAGTCTTGAGCACCATCAGCGCCAGCGTGCCCTGTCGAACGTCGGTGTCCTTCATGTGTCTATTGGGTTTCCAACAGGAAGCATGACACTTTTCATGTGGGAAAGCAACAGGTCGGACAGTGACCGCGTTCGCAATCCGAATTATCCAACCGTGGTGAGGAGGCAGATTGTGAGAGCGCCAGCGAATGCAGGTGCTCGCATCATCACGGACCTCATTCTTTTCAGCGCTCGCGTGCAACATCGGTGCTCGGATGCGCTCGCGACCCACGTGCCGTGATGTCGCGCCGACCTTGGACGCGAGTGCGGCTTCCGCACACTTCGAGGCCGGTCCCGCGACTATGCGCGGGTGTCCGCGCAAAATTTCGGCGAGACGAGAGACCGCGGACCATCGCGGACCGCGCTCGCCGATGCGGCCTGTTCAGGTCTGAGCGGGTGATAAGCGTGGGGAAGTGGACCGGAAGCCCGATCGCACAACTGGATTCTGTGGGTGCGTGTATCGCAGGAGGTGCGATCTGCTCGTTCTTCTCGTCAGAATCTCAATCGCAGGCCGACTCCGGTCATGAGGCCACCGGCTTTGACCTTGACCTCTCGGTCATCGTCGATGGGTAAATCGACTGTCGCCCGCGACATCGAGACCTTGGCACCGATACCGATCTGCCGAGTGAAGAAGAACGCGGCATCGCCACCAATGTTGAAGCCGATGCGGGTCTTCGTAGCGTTCAATGTCTCCGACGTCGCAAACAGAGCCTCGTCGTACGGGTACGACTGTGTGTAGGTGAAGTCAGAAACGATTCGCTGGCTGACCCGGAACAGCGACGGACCTCCCACGATCGCGAGCTGTACCCGTGGATGCAGAGGCCAAACCGCTCTCAGTTCTCCGTGCAACGCAAGTTCCTCACGCTTCAGGCCGCTGATGTCGGCAGTGACGCTTCTCGGCCTGTCGAAGAAGAACGGGTGCGGAATGGCTCCACTGAACGCCGCGGGCGTCGATGCAGTTGCGCGTTCCAACGACGCGCCGATGCCGAACGTTGGCAAGAGCATCGCGCCAGCACCTGCGGAGAAGCCTTTCACAGACTTCACGCTATAGGCCGTCTCGAATTGGCCCTGCTCGGCACTCTCGCGAAACAGGACGGTCTCGCGAAAGTCATTCGAGCTCGCGTTGAAGACCCCATTGATCGAGACGAGGCCTTCGATCGGCGTGCGCCTCCGTGTTGGTGGTGGATTGCTACGCCGAGCTGAATCCGTGCGTCCGGTTCCCTCCGTCGGTGGATCGCCGCGAAGCGTTCTTGCCGGAATGCGGGTGAGGTCACCAGCGATGCGAACCTGAGAGCGTGCGATGATGCCACGCTCGCCATGTCCACCGAGCGAAGCGGGGACGATCACTTCGTACCATCGGCTCGATTGAGCGGTGACCTCCAATTGGGTTCCCAGCGGAGCCGTTGCAGCGGGCACAGTGACATCCAGGCGCCAGATCACAGCACCATCAACAACGACGCTGCCTGTCGTCGATGTTTGGGCGCATACAGTCAGAGCTGTCGAGAGTGTTGCGACGACCGTGAAGCAGACAACAGCAAAGGGTCTCGGCATCATCAGAACACCCCTACCGCTGTCCATGCCTCGGTGACGGCGCGCTCTGCTGCGCTGCCCGCGCCGTAGAGATCACGAGCGGCTTGAATGGTTGCCGCGCGTGCCGTCGTAAACCGCGCGTTGGCCGGAAGCATTGAGGTAAATGCGCGATAGAAGACCTTTTCGATCTGTTCGCGATTGGCTGGCCCTACTCCTGTGACGTTCAGTCCTGAGGTGCGGTTTCTTCCTCCTTCAATCGCGAGATAGAAGGCGTGGTTCGGGATACCCGAGTTGGTGTGAACGCCGCCGTTGTCCTCCAGCGTTCGCACGAATCGACTGTAATGATCCGGCTGACCAAAGAGATCCGGGTTCGAGAGTGAACGGAAGCCCCCCGGACGAATCACATCTTCCCCGATCAGGTAATCGGCCTGGCCGCGCGCTGTGCCGGGTTGCTGAAAGTAAAACTCCACGCTTGTACCGAGCATGTCCGAAAAGGCTTCGTTGAGAGCGCCCGACTCACCGAGGTATTCGAGTTGTGACGTGTAGTCTGTCACGCCGTGCGTCAGTTCGTGAGCGACAACGTCGAGACCGCCGGAGAGCGGGTCAACACTTTGTCCGTCGAGTGTCACCCCTGCTGGAAGTCCGTCGCCATAAATCATCAGACCATCACCGTAGTACCCCGCGTTCACCAAGAGATTGAGGACGTCATCCCCATACACAAAGATGTCGTTGAACGTGGCGGGGTGAACGATATTGGTGATCGGAAGGTTGCGATTGTCGAGACCAAGCCTCCCGAATCGCTTGAACAAATAGTCGTATGTCCAGCCGGAGTGGACGTGAGCGTCGACCACCGCTCCATCGGTCCACCGATTGTCGCTGTCCGAGGCGTAGTCCGACGCGAACAGCGGCCGGAGACCGTTCAAGTAGCGATCGACCGCCAGAATGTTTCCCCGCATGTTGAATGTGTCGAGCACGGGCGGCCGCAAGGCATCAGCCGCGACAAAGGTACCACCCTGCTGCGTGGTACTGATCTTCTTTTCGCCGCCGAACACGCCAGAGCCTGTCCCCACGCTCTGGCGTTTGGTATCGTCCCGCTTCTCGACGATGGATCCGGAGATGGCGTCGATGAAGTATCGAAACATTTTCAAGTCGGGTTGAACGGCTCGCAGGACGTAAACGAGGCGAGGGCCTTTGTCGGTCACAAGCACGTACAGCGGAGCACGCACCGGGCCCAATTCGATTCCTGCGTCACTCGCGGCTATGCGGCGAGCGTCTTCCTCCGAGAGCTGCGGTTCGGTCCGTACACTCTCGAGCCCCTCGTAGAGTTCGCCAAAAATAGAGATCGCGACGCCGGATTCGTCACTCTGGCGCGTCAACGTGCTGGCCCACACGGGCACGCCGTTGACCGTCTGCTGAAATCGTTCGTGATGGCGACCTGGCGCAAGCACATCTCCAAACGCCGATTGCCGAACCAGCACTCCGGATCTCGCCAATGCGGTCACGGCGCGATCGCTGTCGCGGAGCGAGGGTGCTCCCGCCGCTGACGTCGTGCTCAGCGATCGAATATGAGGAATGTCCTGCGCGAAGGACGCGACTTGTACAAGCGTCGCACCGAGTGCCGCGGCTAACGCGGCCAGCAACTGTCTCATTCCGGCAACTCCGGTTGCGAAATCAACTCTTGGGTCGGATCGCCACGATGATGGGCAAACGCCGTGCTGAGCGAGTGACAAAGCTGAAATCGCAGGATTGGCGCCGGATCAGCCGGGACAGGCGTGATGAACCGAACGGAATGTCGGAAACCTCGCCCCCATTTTTCTCAGCTCGCCAAGTAATCTGAGGAGTTATCAGCCTGACTCGGTCGGCCGGTGTGCTTATGAAGGAGACGTCGGTTGCCTGGCCAGGTGCGCGCGGGTGGTATGCCGTGTGGCTCGCCACTCACACTTTCGCGCGGCCAGTTCCTGGTTCGTTTCTGTGTAGTACGCGGCAAGCATGTGACAGGCTTCTGGCACGAGCCG
>DATCXH010000564.1:0-5424 GCA_036565925.1 Vicinamibacterales bacterium | reverse complement strand
TACGGTTGCACCGACGAGCGAAAGAGCGTTTGCACCGACATTGGTCAGGGTCCAGCTGAAGCCGGACACGACGACCCACTTGCACCGACATCGACCGGTCCGACCACCCTACGTTCGCACCGACACGCGACAGACCCGATTCCCTAGAACCCCATTCGGACTCCGAACTGCACGGTCGTCGGGATCGCGCCCGCACGCAGCGCAGTCAGATTGAGAAAGTCGGGCAGCCGTCGATCACCGAGCGGGATATCGAAGTTCGCCCGGTTGGTGATGTTGAACACGTCGATGAACAGATCGAGCGTGCGGTTCTGGCCGGGCCGCAGCTGATAGCCGAAGCGAACGTCCGTCTGAAACAGGCCAGGGCCTCGTGCGCCGTTGCGCTCGGCTTCGGCGTCCACCGTCCACGGATTCCGGTTTGGACCAGGAGTGCCGGTGTAGGTACCGGCTGGCAAAGGCTCGGTGAACAGTCCGTTCAGATCGGGATCGGTGGTCGAGTCGAAGAGGGTAAACGGGGCGCCGCTCAACGCGCGCATGACCCACGCAAACGTGAGTCCGTGCGCGTGCGGGACGAGCGCCTGGCCACTGAACGTCAGAACGTGACGGCGGTCAACGTTGGTTGGTCCCTCGTTCATGTCAAGGTTCAGGTCGTTCAGATACTGGAAGCCGCTCAGCGGGATACCGGCACCGCTGGTGTTGCCACGCGAATAACCAAGCGTGTACGACACACGGTACGAGTAGTCCGATGCGAGACGTTTGACCAGGGCCACCTGCAGGGCGTCGTAGTCGATCGCGCCAGCATTCACCGGCTGGCTGACCTGCTGGACATACGCTGGATTGATGCGCACGACAGGCGCCGTCCGCGCGGATGACGTCCGAACTCCCGGATTGAGATCCTGAATCATCAGCTGATCGCGGCCGCGCGCGTGGACGTAGTCGGCGCTCACCGACATCGTGGTGAAGAGTTGTCGCTCGTAGCCAGCGGTGTATTGGTCCGTGTAGGGAATCACGCGATCGGGATTGTCGAGATTGACGACGCCAGTGTTCCTGATGCGGCTGCCGGCCGGATACTGCGCGGCAAGGAGTGCGCGATTGACGGTCGGGCCATTCACGAGCATCGGATCGGTGGGCAGGTTTCCAGCCGCGGGACCCGGATCGAAGTTGTTCGCCGGGAACAGCACCACGAACGAGTCCGAGAAGGTTCCTGCGGTCAGAATCGCCGAGATCAACTCGAAGTGCGTCTTGTCATAGAACCGGCCGTATCCGCCGCGGACGACGCTCCGGCCGTCTCCAGCGAGGTCATAGGTGATACCGAGCCGCCCCGCGATGTTGTTTTTGTCGACGGGATACGCCGACGGATCCGGGAAGGCCGGATTATCGGGTTCCTGAATGGGCTGCACTTCTAGGTCATAGCGCAGTCCTAGGCTGAAGGTCGCTCGATTCACCCGCCATTTGTCCTGAGCGAACGCGGCGACATAGTGCGCCTTCTGATAGCGGTCCAGCCCGCCCGGCACCCGAATCTGCAGCCGGTCTGGGTAGGTCCTCGGATCGGATGCGTTGAAGTTTTGGTCGCTCCGGGAGAAGAAGGTGCCGTTCAAGTTGTCCTGCGCCGTTGATGACGCGCCGACGTACTCGTACTGCGCACCGAACTTCACGTCGTGGCTGCCGTGTTTACTGATGAACCAGGACATGGTGTCGTCGATCTGGTAGGCATCGTTCACACGGGCCTGCGCGACGTTGCTTTGTTGACCGACGAAACTGGTGAACACGAGCGTCGGCAGCAGGGCGACCTGATCCTGGCTGTTGCCGTTGAAATTCGGATTGGCGAACGACACGTCCTCCTGGGTGAAGTTCACGCGGAACGTATTGAAACGATGGTTCCCGAGCACCGAATTCAGCGTCACGACGATGGTCTGGTCGACGTCGTTCTCTTCGCGTGATGCATCCTCCGTCACCGGGAACGTGCCAGTGACCGGGTTGTTGTTGTAGACCACCGGAATAATCTGATTGAGTTGCGGAGACGATTCCCGCAGCCAGCGCACCGCCCAGGTGTTATTGGCGTTCAGCTGGTGATCGAAGCGTGCCAGCGTGTTCCAGACGCGATCCTGCGTCACCGGCGAGGCGTTGAATTCCGGACGGGCCGGGATCGTAATGCTGGTCGCACGGTCGACCATCACCCGCTCGACGTTGAAGAAGAAGTGGGCCTTGTCGCGGACGATCGGTCCGCCGAGGTTGGCACGATACGTCTGGAGCTGCGTGTCGGGCTTGGTCAGCCCGTTCTGCTTCACGAAATAGTCCTTCTTCGTCAGGCCGGCGTCCTGCCAGAGGCCCGCGGCCACTCCATGGAAGGCGTTCGTTCCGCTCTTACTGATCGCGTTGACGATCGCGCCGGTGGTGCGGCCGAACTCGGCATCGGGCTGATTCGTGATGACCTGGACCTCGGCGACCGCCTCGACCGGCATCCGCGCCTGCGACCCGGCCCGCTGCCCGATCACATCGTCATTGTTGTTCGCGCCGTCGAGCATGAAGTTGTTGTTGCGCGAATCCAGCCCGTTGGTGCTGATCGCATCCGAGCCGAACGATTCGGTGCTGATGTTGGAGATGACGCCCGGCAGTAGCGCGACCGCGCCGATGAAGTTGCCATTCACCGACGGGAGCATCGTCATCTCGCGGTTGGTGACGTTGCCACCGATCTCCTTCGAGGTCAGATCGACGAGCGGAGTCTCGGCGGTGACGGTGATCGTCTCGGTGACTGCGCCGGGGGCGAGTTGAATCTCCAGCGTCGCGGTCCGGCCGAGATCGAGCCGGACGCCTTTGCGGCTGTATTTCTGAAAGCCGGAAAGCTCCGCTTCGAGTGTGTACAGGCCAGGTGGAATGGCGGTCACGAAGTACGAGCCGTCAGCGTTGCTGACGCTTTGGCGATAGACGCCGGTCGCCTCATTGGTGATCAGGATGGTGACGCCAGGGATACCGGCATCCTGGCTGTCTACGACGCGTCCCCGAAGCTCGGCTGTGTTCTCTTGGGCAATCGTCCGGGTTTCCAGGTTGAGCCAGCACGCGAGGACGAGTAGCCCGATGAGTGGTGCTCGCATCGAAGCCTCCCTTTTGACGACGCGAGTGAAGTCTCGCGTCCGCTACCCCCGCAGTGAGGCCGCTAGTCTACGCCCAATGTGGGAAATCGAACGTTTATTACTCGATTCGCAGTGCCGCGATCGGATCCACCCGCGGTGCCCGTCGTGCGGGGAGATAGGCGGCAAGCAGTGCTGCGGCGATCACCACCACGCATGCCATCATCAGCGTGACGCCGTCTGCTGGCTCGACGCCGAACAGATAGCTGCGGATGGTCGCCGCGGCTGCGAGCGAGAGCGGGATGCCGGCAACCAGGCCGGCAGCGAGGCAACTGAGTGTGTCGTTGACGACGATGCTGGTGACGCGCCAGCGCGGTGCACCGAGCGCGATGCGAATCGCAATGTCCTTCATGCGCGACGCCACGCGATACCCGACCACGCCGTAGACGCCGAACGCGGCAAGCAGGAGCGCGCTCGCCGCAAACACACCGAGCACGTCTGTCAACAGTCGTCGAGGACGCAACGTGCGATCGATGTAATCCTCGAGCGGCATCGGTGTCCCGAGCGCCTGGTTCGGGTCGACGGACCAGATAGAGTCACGGAGTGCCGGCACGAGCGCGATCGGATCGGCGCCTCGTACGACGAGGTCGTAGGCCTGGAAGAACGTGGGCGCCTGGCCCATCGGGATGTATGCCTCGAGCCCGGCGTCGGCATCGAGGCCGCGATGCTTGACGTCGCTCACCACAGCGACGACGTCTCGGACGTTTCCAAGTACGCGAATCCGGGTCCGTAGCGGCTCGCGCCCGTCGGCGCGAATGCGTCGTGCGAACGATTCGTTGATCGCCATCACAAACGGATTGGGCCGGACATCGCGTAAATCGAAATCGCGGCCTTCGCGGAGTGCGATACCGGCGGTTCTGAAGTAACCAGGGCTGACGATGCGTCCCGCAGCATTGTCGGTCTGTGGGTTGTACTCACGCCCTTCCTGAATCGCATCCCAGCCCATGCTTGGACGATCGCCCATCGGCACATGAATCGTCAGCGCAGCGGATTGCACGCCAGGCACCGCGCTGACACGCTCGAGAATGCGCGTGAAGAATGGCAACCGATCCGGACCGCTCAGGCGACCTGCTGGATCCACGCGAATGGCCATCGCACCATGAGGATTGAATCCAGGGTCGACGTCGACGAGCGCCGTCAGGCTGCGCAACAACAGTCCGCCCGTGACGGTGAGCACGACGACCATCGCGACTTGAACGACGAGTGCAAGTCGCTGTGCGTAAATCGCACGGGGTTCGGCGGTGATCCCGGCATGCGGCCGCAGACCATCGAGCACGTTGCGGCGATGCACGTGAAGCAGCGCCACCGCGCCAAACACGAACGTGACCGCCGCACAGACAGCGACCGCAAACACGACGGCAGGCCATCCGATCTGCACATCGCCGATGCGTGCGAACGAGATCGAGACTGTGCGATGAAGCACGTCAAGGATCGCCGCTGCGAACACGACGCCCGCCAATCCACCGACAGCGACAACCACCGCGCTTTCAGCAGTCATCTGTCCGAGGACCTGACCGATCGATGCGCCAAGCGCGGTTCGCAGCTGCATCTCACGTCGCCGGCCGCTCGCGCGCACGAGCAGGAGATTCGCGAGGTTGGCGCACGCCATCAGCAACACACAGCCGATGCCAGCGCAGAGCAGCAGTACCGGCGATCGCACGTCTCTGGTGACGAGATCCGCGAGCGGCGTGACTTGCTGCGCGAGCGCCGTCATCCATGACCACTTGCCGACGGAGAGCGCGAGTTGTCGGCCCGTGAGCTCGGCCTGCGCCTGGCCGATCGTGATTCCCGGTCGCAGTCGGCCGAGCACGGCGATGAACCCACCGATGTCTTCATTGCCATCGATCGCGAGTGGAAGAAACACGTCTATCGACGCGCCGCCGAACAGACTGCCTGCCATGCGGAAGTCGGGCGACAGCACACCGACGACGAGGTGAGGCGCGTTCTCGATGGTGATCGACTGACCGATGATGTCGGGGCGCGCGGCAAACCGGCGCTGCCAGTATCCATGTGAGAGCACCACCGTTTGATCGACTCGCGGTCCATCGTCGCCATCGTGGAACAGTCGGCCGATCGCGGGAGACGCACCGAGCATCCCGAGCAGTTGGTGCGTCACGCGCAATCCGCTTACGCGCTCGGGTGTGCCTGCGCCGGTCACTGTGAAGACATCAGGCGCGTCACCGGCCCATGCACCGATCTGCTCGAACGTCGTCAGGTTGTGTTGCCAGTCGGCGACCTGCGGCAGACGGTTCGATCCAAGTACCGGCCGGCGGTTCTCCGCCGTGCGGCTGTCGTAGGT
>DATCXH010000736.1:0-4342 GCA_036565925.1 Vicinamibacterales bacterium | reverse complement strand
ATTCCTGGCATCGTCGCCAAGGCGTTCGACGTCGTCGCCGAGCAGCAGTCGAACGTGCTGATGATCTCGCAGGCCTCCTCAGAGAACAACATCTGCTTCGTGATCAGCGCGTCAGAAGCGCCTGGTGTTGTGCGGGCGCTGAAATCCGCGCTCGAGCTCGAGTTGTCGCGCGGCCACATCGAAGAGATCACGGCACAGCCGGTCGCAGTCGTTGCCGCCATCGGCGACCGCATGCGAGGGACGCCCGGAATCGCGGCCACCGTGTTCGGCGCGTTGGGTGCCGAGCGAATCAACGTGATTGCGATCTCTCAGGGTTCTTCCGAGCGCAACATCTCACTGGTCGTGGCCGATTCAGACGCGACACCCGCGGTGCGGGCCCTGCATCAGGCATTTCGTCTCGAACGGACGAGCGCGTCCGTTTAACAGCGCCCTTACTGACTCATGCCCGTTCGTGACGTCATCATCGTCGGCGCTGGTCCGTCAGGTCTTGCCACTGCGATTGCCGCCAAGCGCCAGGGGCTCGACTACCTCATCGTCGAAAAGGGACTGCTGGTCAACTCGATCTTCAACTTTCCGATGCACATGGTGTTTTTCACCACGCCGGAACTGCTCGAGATTGGTGGCCTGCCGCTCATCACACCGTACGACAAGCCGACACGCCTGGAAGCGTTGCGCTATTACCGCCGGGTGGTCGATACCTATGACATCCAGGTCTCCTATCGCGAGGAAGTGACCTCGATCGAACGCGACGACGATGGCGTGTTTGCTGTCACGACGACGCATCGGGGTGTGACGCGCGAACGTCAGGCGCGTGCGGTGGTCCTGGCGATCGGATACTACGACCTGCCCAACTATCTCGGCATACCTGGGGAAGATCTGCCGCACGTGTCGCATTACTACACCGACGCACATCCGTACTATCGCCAACGTGTGGTTGTCGTGGGCGGGAAGAACTCAGCGGCCGAGGCGTCACTCGAACTGTTCAGGGCGGGTGTCCATGTCACCCTCGTGCATCGACACGCCACGCTCGGCGATTCGATCAAGTATTGGGTGCGTCCCGACATCGAGAACCGCATCAAGGAAGGATCGATCGCGGGGCGCTTCGAATCGAAGGTCCTCGAGATCACGCCAACGGTCGTGGTCATTGACAACAAAGGCACACGGGAGGAGATTCCTGCTGAGGGCGTCTTCCTGTTGACCGGCTATCATCCGGATGTTGATTTGATGCGGCGCGCCGGGATCGACTGTCATCCGGAGACGCTGGCGCCAGCGCTCAATCTCGAAACGTACGAGAGCAACGTGCCCAACCTGTTCATTGCGGGCGGTGCGATCGCCGGACGTCACACAGGAAACATCTTCATCGAGAACGGCCGCTTTCACGGCGAACGCATCATCAACGTCGTCGTCGAGCGGCTCACTCGGGACTAGGCTCCTCGTGCTCCGTATAGGCTGAAGGAGATGCTATGTCGGCTCTGCCGTGCATCGTGGCAAGTGCGATGCTGGTGGGATGCATGACTGCGGCACAAAGCAGCGACTCGGATTTGCGTGCCCGCCGCCAGGAGATGGTCGAGCAGCAGATCCGCCAGCGTGGGGTGACCGATACCCGTGTGTTAGACGCGATGCGCACCGTGCCGCGCGAGCGCTTCGTCCCACCCGAGTTCCGTCGTCAAGCGTACGACGATGGACCGCTCCCAATCGGGGCGGGGCAGACCATCTCGCAACCCTACATCGTCGCCTACATGACCGAGGCGTTGAAGGTCGCTCCGTCGCACAAGGTGCTCGAGGTGGGGGCGGGCTCGGGATACCAGGCCGCTGTCCTCAGCGAACTGGTGCGCGAGGTCTACACCATAGAAATCGTCCCGGAACTGGCTCGCCACGCAGAAGCGACCTTGCAGGCGATGAACCGGACGAACGTCCATGTCCGTACCGGCGACGGCTTCGCAGGGTGGCCGGAGGAGGCGCCGTTCGATCGAATCATCGTGACCGCTGCGCCTGAAACAATCCCGCGGCCACTCATCGAACAGCTCGCAACGGGAGGGCGGCTCGTCGCGCCGGTGGGTACCCAGAACGCGCCGCAGTGGATCACCATCGTCGAAAAGACAGGAGATCGGGTGGTTGAACGGCGGACGATTCCGGTCCAGTTCGTTCCTTTCACCCGCGGGCCCGGCCGTTAACCTTTCCCGGTTCGCCCCGTATTTGGGGGTATGAATCGCATTGCTCATCTGACGTCGGTTGCCCTGGTACTGGCGTTCACGGTAGGCCTGGCCGCGCAAGAAAAACCGGCACCCCAGACGCCCCAGCAAATACCGGTTTTTCAGGAGACCTCCGACGCCCGGGAGACGCGGGAGCAATGGATACGTCTGCTGCGACAGCATCCGCCGGCCGTCGCGGAAGTTCTCCAACGGGATCCATCGCTGCTCAGTCGAGCCGACTACCTGGCGCCGTATCCGGCCCTGTGGGGATTTCTGCAGAGACATCCCGAGATCGTGCGGAATCCATCATTCTTTCTCGGTGAGTTCCGTTACTACGATCCGGGTCCGCGCAATACCTCGCTCGAGATGTTCGAGATGATCCTCGCCGGCACTGGTATCGTGCTGGGCGTCTCGGCCTTTCTCGGGGTGTTCGTGTGGGTGGTCCGTTCGATTATCGACCATCGCCGGTGGCTCCGGCTGTCGCGCGTGCAGGCAGATGTCCACACGAAGCTGCTCGATCGACTCACCACAAACGAGGATCTGCTGACGTATATCCAATCACCGGCCGGACGACGATTCCTGGAGTCCGCGCCGATCACGATGGACCAAGAGGCTCGCGTGACGACGGCACCTGTGGGCCGAATCATCTGGTCATTGCAGGCTGGTCTCGTGCTCGCGGCACTCGGCGCCGGCTTCTGGTTCGTGCAGCACAACGTCTCAGCCGAGGCTGCTGAAGGATTCTTCATCATCGGGGTACTGGCACTTTCACTCGGGATTGGATTCACAGTATCGGCGCTGCTGGCCTACGTCGTGTCGACGCGGCTCGGTCTCGTACCGAAACCAAAGAGTACGGAAGCGTGAGGAACGGTATGCGTGAGTTTGCGCTCACAGACATGGAACGCGCGGGAGCCTTCGACGACGCCGAGCGATCGTTCCAGATGACCGAAGAAGAGTTTCGGATCTTCTACGAGCAGACAGCGCGTCCGATGTGGTTGTATCTGGCTCGGACGACGGGCGACGATCGGCTCGCCGACGACCTTCTGCAGGAGACCTACTACCGATTCCTGCGAACGCGAACCGTGTTCGCGAGCGACGATCATCGACGTCACTACCTGTTCCGAATCGCAACGAATCTCGTTCGAGACCAGTGGCGTCGCGCTCGCACGGATACGGTCGAAATCAGTGAGGCGTCAGGCGTGCTGGAGGCACGCGACGATCACGCGGTCGGTGACCGCGTGCTCGGGCGCATCGACGTGACCCGTGCTCTTGGACAATTGAAGCCGCGCGAACGATCGCTTTTGTGGCTCGCGTACGCGCAGGGCTTTTCCCACGAAGAGATCGCCTCACAACTTGGATTGCGGACCGGCAGCCTGAAGGCGCTGCTGTTTCGCGCACGCCGCCGTCTCGTCAGCGCGCTTGGCGATCGTTATCGGTCTGGAGGGCGCCGTGGCTGATCATGATTGTGTCCACGAAGCCGATGTCGTCGCGGCCGTCCTGAGCCGTCGCTGGGATCGCGCGAATCACGAGTTGAAGCAACACGCTGCGGATTGTGACGTCTGCCGAGACGTCGTCGCCGTGGCCAGTGTGCTTGCGGCCGATCAGGAACAGGCGCGCTATGAGGTTCGCGTGCCCGCAGCAGGTCAGGTCTGGTGGCGAGCGGCGGTGCGTGCGAGGCTCGAAGCCGCACATGCCGTGGAACGGCCTCTGACCTGGCTGCATGGAATCGCCGGCGCATGTGCCGTCGGCGTGGCGTGCGCCGTGATCGGCATGGCCTGGCCGACGCTGCGAGAGATAGCCTCGTGGTTCACGCTCGAGACCTTCCGGGCTGATTCACGGGTGGCGGATGTTGCGGCGTTTGTGACCGATGCGATGCAGCGCAGTCTGCCCCTGGCATTCGTCGTCGCCGCGTGCATCGTCCTCGCGCCGGTTGCACTGTATTTCGCGCTCAGCGACGACTAATTCGTCGCGTCAAGATTCGCGAACGTAGGCGGATCTCCGCATCGATGCGATGACATATCTGTGATCGTATCGTCAATCCGGGAATCGACACACCTTCCGGATGGCGCATAACCCATAGTCAAATCATAGACAACACGACGCTTAGGTCGCCACGGTGAACCTGTACACTTTCTTGCTGTCTCCACGCGCTG
>DATCXH010000658.1:0-2893 GCA_036565925.1 Vicinamibacterales bacterium | reverse complement strand
GCTAGAGTGGCCAACGACTGGCCGGCTCGGCAGCCGATTTGGACAGGCCGAAGGCCGGCTCGGGGGAAGCGCCGTCAAAAACGGCATCGAGATCGCGGCGACGGAAGACCTCCCGGTGATGGCAGTACACGGTGGAAAGGTGGCCTACGCGGATGCCTTTACTGGCCTCGGGACGCTGGTAATCCTCGACCACGGCGGCAATAACTATTCGCTGTATGGCTATCTCGGATCGGTCGGGGTTCAAACGGGAGCGACCGTGGAAACCGGTGCCGAAATCGGCCGCGTTGGCGCCTCACCAGCTGGACCGCCGGCGCTCTATTTCGAGCTTCGGATCGACGGTAAACCAACGGATCCCGTACAATGGCTCAAGCCTCGATAATTCCCCTCATCGGAGTTCTTGATGACTGCTCGCACCCGCATTTGGGTTCTCGCCATATCGACGCCGATCATCGTGTTCGTCCTGGTGGGCGGATACCTCGGGCAGGCGCTGGCGAAAGACGACACCTATCAGCACCTTCGGGTGTTCGATGATGTCGTGACGCATGTCGTCAACAACTATGTCGAGGAAGTCGATCTGAAGCAGGCGATGCGGGGCGCCATGCGTGGCATGGCCGACGCACTGGATGCTGACAGCGCATTCCTGACCCCCGACCTGGTCCGCACCGTCGAGAGCAACTCGAGCGCCGGCCCTGCGGATGTCGGCATCGAACTGGTTCGACAGTATTACTTGAGAGTCGTGTCGGCCCGAGAAGGGTCTCCGGCGGCCAAGGCGGGGCTCCGTACGGGCGACTTCATCCGCGCGATCGACAACAAACCCACGCGCGACATGTCGGCCTACGAGGGCGCGCGTCTCCTGCGCGGCGCCGCCGGCTCGAAAGTCACGCTGCTCGTCTTCCGTGGCAATGCCGCCGATCCTCATGAGATCTCGCTGGTGCGCGAGCGCATCGGCGGACCGGAGTTGACCTCGAGGATGGCTAATCCGACGACTGGCTACGTCCACATCATCGACTTCACAAAAGAGTCGCCCGTCAAGCTCAAGCAGGCGTTCGACGCGCTCGCCAAGACGGGCGCGGCGCGGTACATCATCGATCTGCGCGGCACCGCGCGTGGCGATCTCGACGAAGGCGTCGCAGCGGCACGCCTGTTCGTGCGCGCCGGCATCCTGACAGTGAAGCAGACAAAGGCCGGGCGCGATACCGTCGCAGCGCAGGTGGCCGACGCGGTCATCACTGCACCGGTGGAACTCCTCGTCGATCAAGGCACGGCCGCTGCCGCTGAAGTGTTTGCCTCGGCGCTGGCCGGTAACGATCGTGCGGAACTCGTCGGAGAGCGCACACTCGGACGCGCCGCGCGTCAGCAGCTCGTGAAGTTGCCCGATGGCAGCGGACTGCTGTTGTCCTCGACCCGGTATCTCACCCCGAAGAACGAAGGCATTCACGAGCGCGGTCTCACACCTGACGTCGAAGTCGATCAACCCGACGTCGAATTTGGTGCCACGCCTCCCGCGAAAGATGAGACGCTCGACAAAGCCCTCGAGCGACTCGCTGAGAAGAAGGCCGCGTAGGACGTTTCTATATTGACTCTCCTCTGACCGTCGCGTATAACCGCGAGCCATGGCATGCGTACGCGTGAACACGTCACGCGCTTGCGGTCGGGGGAGGAGATCTCGATGAACAAACAGGATTTGATCGCCAAGATCGCCAAGGACACTGGTTCGTCGAAGGCGGGAGCGGCGGCTGCTGTCGATTCGCTCATCGACGGCATCACCAAATCGCTCAAGAAGGGTGACTCGATCACGTTCGTCGGCTTTGGCACGTTCAAGACGGCGCTGCGCAAGGCGCGCACCGCTCGCAATCCCCAGACCGGCGCCGCCATCAAGATTCCGAAGCGCCGCGTGGTTCGTTTCAGCGTTGGAAAAGCCCTGAAGGAACACGTCCGCTAGTCGTCCCGCGCGATGCGAGGGCAAAGGTCGCTATCCTTTGCCCTGTGCCTTTTCACCTTCTGTTATACTGATCATTCGTTTTTGGCCTGATTTCGCAAGCATAGGCGCGTAGCTCAGTTGGTTAGAGCGCCTCCCTGACACGGAGGAGGTCAGTGGTTCGAGTCCACCCGCGCCTACCAACCTTCGCTCACTGCTTGCCAACGAGAGCGTGAGCTACGGTTGGCAAGCCACGCGAAGGTTGTCCCGCCGAAGCCGCGAAGCGGCGAAGGCGGACCACAGAAGGCTGAAAGCCGTATTTGATCGAAGAGTGACGACAGCTTCCCCACTTTCTCCACGACGCTAATGAGCGAGGTCACGATCACACTTCCCGACGGATCCAGTCGGAGTGTGCCCGCGGGCACGACGGTCGCCGATCTTGCGACGTCGATCTCGCCGGGACTCGCCAAGGCGGCTCTCGCCGGCAAGGTGGACAACCGCCTCGTTGATCTGTCGTACCCACTGAACGCGGACGCGTCGGTCCAGATCATCACGTCGAAAAACGCGACGGATGCGCTCCCCCTCTACCGGCACAGCGCCGCGCACCTGCTCGCCGCGGCGGTCACCAACATGTTCCCCGGCGTGCAGTGCGGTATCGGTCCGCCCACCGACGAAGGCTTCTTCTACGACTTCGTCGTGCCACGGCCGTTCGTGCCTGAGGACCTCGAGGCGATCGAGAAGAAGATGCGCGAGCTGGCCGACCAGGATCTGGTGTTCGAGCGCCAGATGTGGCCGCGCGATGAGGCGAAGCGCTTCTTCGCCGCCCGCGGCGAGCCGCTCAAGGTGCAGTTGATCGACGAGAAAACCGAGGGTCAGACCCAGGTCTCCTGCTACACGATCAAGGACAAGGAAACATTCGTCGACTTCTGCGTCGGCCCGCACGTCCCGTCGACTGGCAAGCTGAAGGCATTCAAG
>DATCXH010000236.1:0-3491 GCA_036565925.1 Vicinamibacterales bacterium | reverse complement strand
CATGGTGCGTGCGGAAAAGGGCGACGAGGTGAAGGACAAGGCCCGCGCGGGCGCCGAGGAGCGTCTCCTCGATCTCCTCCTTCCACCCTCGCGACCGCCCGCGCCCGGCGACGACCAGGCCGCGCCCGAGCACGCGAATCGTACGCGCGAGCGGATGCGCGAACAGCTGCGTGAGGGGCGGCTCGACGAGCGCGTCGTGGAGCTGGACATTCAGACGCCGACTATGCCGTCGTTCGAGATCATCGCCGGCAGCTCGGTCGAGGAAATCGGTAGCAACCTCAAGGACATGGTTGGCAACATGTTCGGTGGCCGTGCAAAAACGCGCCGCCTGAAGGTGCCGCAGGCCTTCGAGCAGCTGATGGCAGAAGAGCAATCGAAGCTGCTCGACATGGAGACGGTGAGCAAGACCGCTGTTCAGCGCGTCGAACAGGCGGGCATCATCTTCGTGGACGAGATCGACAAGATCGCCAGTCGCGACGGTGCGGGCGGAGGCCACGGGCCTGACGTCAGCCGCGAAGGTGTGCAGCGCGACATCCTCCCGATCGTCGAAGGCACGACCGTCAACACCAAACACGGGATGGTCAAGACCGATCACATCCTGTTCATCGCCGCCGGAGCCTTTCACGTCTCGAAGCCGTCCGATCTCATCCCCGAGCTCCAGGGCCGCTTCCCGATTCGTGTGGAGCTCGAGCCTTTGACGCGCGGCGACTTCGTGCGCATTCTGACCGAACCGCGCAACGCGCTCGTCAAGCAATACATCGCGCTGCTCGGCACCGAGGATCTGGACGTGACGTTCACGCCGGACGCCGTCGAGCGGATCGCTGACTTCGCCGCGCGCGTGAATGACACGACCGAGAACATCGGTGCGCGTCGTCTGCACACGGTTATGGAGCGCCTGCTCGACGAGCTGTCGTTCGATGCGCCGGATCGCGAGGACAAGTCGGTGACCATCGACGAGGCCTACGTCGATCGCATGCTCGCGGATATCGTGCGAAACGAAGATCTCTCGCGATACATCCTCTGAGTCAACCGAATTAGTACGAGGCGTCTTCGAGCATCAATTCTTTGAGCACCTGTTCGCCGACGCGGATCGCGGCCTGCGTGTCGAACGCGACTCCGGGCAGACTGCTCCACTGATTGACATAGCCGATGCGGTGATACTCGCGCACGAGTGACGGGCCGTCCACGATCGCCGGTGTGTCGGCGATCTCGACGGCATGCTGCAGCTCATGAGCCATCATCGCAATCTGCTGCATTCGCGCGAACCGTCCCATGCGGACGACCACGTAGCGAACACCGCCGACTGAAGACAGAAAGGTCAAGCGGCCATCAGGTCCGCGGGGGCCATCGCACTGCAAATACACCACGACATCGGATGCGAGCAGGCGCGCAACCAGCGCGCGGAGCGTCGGAGAGATGCGCAGGCCCTCTTCGAGCAGCGAGCGCAAGCGGCGGTCGGTCGATCGGATCGGGCGACGTGGACTGTCCGTGATCGACTCGGCGGCCATCGACAACGACGGGGTGGCGAGGAGCAGGCAGAGGAGCGTGAGCGAGCGGGCAACGTGACGAATGATCATGCGCGTGGTCTATGGCAAGCGGCGAGCCAGCGGGAATCCGGGGCGATCTCGCGTTCTGCTCGCATTTCAACGTGAATTCGATACAATGTGGGCGCTGCTAGGAAATGGAAAGGCCACACATTCGTGTTGTGACTTTTCCTTTGCTACAAAAAGGTCAGAACAGGAGGGCGCCGCGCCCTCCGGCCGCAGGCCCCACGACGTGCTGGCGGGTTGATGTGTCGCTCCAGGCTCCGAGCGACGACAGCTTTGCGTGAGACGCCGCATCACCGCGCAGATATGTAGGAGACCTGAAAAATGCCTGCCGCCAAATCTGGACCCGACACCACTGCTGGAGCCCGCGACGCACGCCGACTTTCGACGCTGCTCGAGGTCAGTCAAGCGCTCTCGGGCACACTCAATTTCAAGTCCGCTCTACAGCGTGTGCTGGGCACGCTGCTTCGTCATCACAGCGTCGTGCGCGGGATGATCACCTTGCTGCGCGACGGCGAGTTGCATGTCGAAGCCGTCGAGGGCTTCGAGGATCGCGCGCGCACGATTCGCATCAAGCTCGGCGAAGGCATTACCGGCAAGGTCGTCGAAAGCGGCAAGCCGATTGTCGTGCCGCGCGTCAGCCGCGAACCGGCGTTTCTCAATCTCGCGCCGCGCCGTCCAGAGCACCCGAAGCAGGAACTGAGCTTCATCTGTGTGCCGATCTCTCTCAATCGCCAAGCCGTGGGGGCCCTCGCTGTCGATCTTCGCTTCAAGCCTGAACGCGATTACGACAGCAGCGTAAAATTTTTTGGCGTGGTCAGCGGGATGATCGCGCAGGCGCTCAACGTGCAACGCATGGTCGAAGAGGAGCGGCGCCGACTCACCGACGAGAACACGCACCTTCGCCAGGAATTGCGTGAGCGCTACGACTTCTCCAACATTATCGGAACCAGCGGTCCGACCCGGCAGATGTACGAGCAAGTCGCGCAGGTCGCACAGACCAACACCACCGTGCTGATTCGTGGCGAATCAGGCACCGGCAAGGAGTTGATCGCGCACGCCATTCATTACAACTCCCTGCGCGCGAAGAAGCCGTTCGTGAAAGTCAGCTGCGCCGCGTTGCCCGATACGCTGATCGAGTCAGAGCTCTTTGGCTACGAGAAGGGCGCCTTTACCGGCGCGGTCGCCCGCAAGAAGGGCCGCTTCGAAATGGCCGAGGGCGGCACCCTGTTCCTCGACGAAATCGGCGACATCAATCCCGGGACCCAGGTCAAGCTGCTTCGCGTGCTGCAGGAGCGCGAGTTCGAACGACTCGGCGGCACCGAGACGGTCAAGGTCAACGTCCGTCTCCTCGCGGCGACGAATAAAGACATGGAGAAGGCGATTGCGGACGGCACGTTCCGCGAGGACCTCTACTATCGTCTCAACGTGTTCACGATCTTCGTGCCGCCGCTGCGCGAGCGGAAGGCCGACCTCCTGCTGCTCGCCGATCACTTCCTCGAGAAGTTCTCGCGCGAGCACGGCAAGGTGATCAAGCGCATCTCGACCCCGGCCATCGACATGCTGATGGCCTATCACTGGCCCGGCAACGTGCGCGAAATGGAGAATGCCCTCGAGCGCGCCGTCCTCGTGTGCGACGGTGCGGTCATTCACGGGCATCATCTGCCGCCATCGCTGCAAACCGCCGACTCATCCGGCACGGTGACTCGCGTGTCGCTGAAAGACGCCGTCGCCGGCTACGAGCGCGACCTGATCATGGACGCGTTGAAGACCACGCGAGGCAATCGCGCCAAGGCGGCACGTCTGCTCGACACGACCGAGCGCATCCTCAACTACAAGGTGCGCGGCTACGGCATCGACGTGCGCCGGTACAAAACGCCTGAAATGGGACGTCGCGGTCCGACCGATACCGCGGCATCGGATCCGACGCGCGACCTTCCGGCG
>DATCXH010001149.1:0-3823 GCA_036565925.1 Vicinamibacterales bacterium | reverse complement strand
CATGGTGGCCATCGGCAGCGGCGCGCGCTCGTCGATCGAGAGCCGCATTCGCAGCGCCGGCACCAACGTCGTCACGATCACCGCGGGCTCGAATGCATTCGGTCCAGTCCGCCAGGGCAGCGGCGCGACAACGACACTGACTGCCGCAGATGCCGACGCGATCGGACGTGAGGTGCCGGGCATCAGGTATGTCTCGCCCGGAGCCAACACGCGACAGCAGATCGTTGCTGAGGCGTCGAACTGGAATACACAGGTACAGGGTGCTGGACCGGATCTCCCAGCGATTCGATCGTGGTCGCTGCAGTACGGAGCGTTTTTCTCGAGCCAGGATGTTGTGTCGGCCGCGAAGGTGGCGGTGCTCGGTTCAGTCGTACGCGATCAGCTCTTTGGACCCGGCACCGATCCGACCGGCGCCACGATCCGCATCAAGAACCAGCCGTTTCGAGTGGTCGGCGTCCTCACCAGTAAGGGCCAGGCGGCGATGGGTCCCGATCAGGACGACACGGTGATCGTGCCCTACACCACGGTGCAGAAGAAGCTGTTGGGCATCACCCACCTGCAAAATATCACGCTGTCAACGGCCGACGGCGTGCCATTCGATCAGGTCTCTGAAGCGCTGACGACGATCTTGCGCACCCGACACCAGCTCACGGCAGGAGCACCCGATGACTTCACCGTTCGCAGTCTTGAAGAGATGGCCACGGTCCTCACGTCAACAACGACGACGATGACCTGGCTGCTGGCGAGCATCGCGGCAGTGTCGCTGCTCGTCGGCGGCATCGGGATCATGAACATCATGCTCGTCTCGGTGACCGAGCGCACGCGTGAAATCGGGCTTCGTCTCTCGGTCGGCGCGCGCGACGTCGACGTCCTGCTCCAGTTCCTGGTCGAAGCGCTCGTGCTCAGTCTCGCCGGCGGCGCGCTTGGCGTGGCGCTCGGTTTCGCCGCGTCCTACTTGGTCAGTCACGTGATGCAGTGGTCGGCACTGGTCACACCTGGCGCCGTGCTGCTGTCGTTTGGCTGCGCGGCGGCCGTCGGCATCTTCTTTGGCTTCTATCCCGCACGAAAGGCAGCGGCGCTCGATCCGATCGAGGCGCTGCGGTATGAATGATGGCAACACCCCCTAGCGGTACACTTACGTCGCATGAGGCCTCTCGCGCAGGCCAGCCGATGACGAGCGCCCAGCCCGAACGTCCCAGCGTGCTGGTCGTCGAGGACGAGGCGCGCATTCGCGAACTCGTCTCCCTTCACTTGCAGCTCGAAGGGCTCGCACCAACCGAGGCGATCGACGGCGACGCCGGGCTCTCACTCGCCCGGGCGCGGAAGTTCGATCTGATCATTCTCGATTTAATGCTGCCGGGACTCGACGGCGTCACCGTGTGTCGCGCGATCCGTCGCGAATCGGCGAATGCAGACACCCCGATCCTGATGCTCACGGCGCGTCGGGAAGAATCAGACAAAGTCCTTGGCCTGGACAGCGGCGCCGACGACTATCTGACGAAACCGTTCGGCATCCGCGAGTTGCTCGCCCGTACTCGCGCGCTGCTCCGTCGCGGGCACATGACGCCCACACGCCAGGCCAACGGCGCGGCGGCCGCACCGGTCACCTACAAACACATCGAGATCGACCCGGCACGACGACGCGTGCTGGTCGGAACGCGTGAAGTGGAGCTGACCTTCAACGAGTTCGAGCTGCTCTACGTGCTGGTCTCCAGCCCGGGGATCGTCTTCAGCCGCGAAGCACTCCTCAGCAAGGTCTGGAAGGATCAAACCTTCGTGACGGTGCGGAGCGTGGACACACTCGTCAAGCGGGTGCGTAAGAAGATCGAGCGCGATCCCGCACAACCGGAGATCATTCTGACCGTGTGGGGAGCAGGCTATAAGGCCGCAGACGTCTGATGTCCAACCCGCGCTGGTATCGCAGCCTCTATTGGCGCATCGCGTTCGGTCTCATCGCCTTCCTGGCCATCATGTTGGCGGCCGAAGGCGGCATCTTCCTCTGGATGACCGATCGCATCGCCGGCTCGATGCCAGCGCGGTCGCCGCGTCGCCTTGCGGCCCTCGTCGCATCCGATCTCGGCACCGCCCTCACCGCCAATGCCCGTCTCGACATCGAGACGTACATACGCGAACAGTTCGGACAGACCCTGCAGACCTTTGTGGTGATCATGCGAGACGGTCAGATTCTCGCCAACCATGACGATGTGCCGCCGCAGTTGCTCGATGCGGTGCGCGCCGAACTCGAGGTCATCGAAACGCGAGGACCGCGGCGATTTGGCCGGCGCGGTGCATGGGGCGGAGGACTGGATGCTGGCGACGGCCCGCTCGGTCCATCTCGCGCTGATGCCGTGCCCCGCTCCGACGGCACGCCTCGCGCCGATAGCGCACCACGGCCCCGCCGCGGCGAGTTCGTGCCAATCTTCGTCAGCGGCGAGCCAGTGGGCCGCGTCGTCGTCCTTCCAGGTGGTCCGCCCTTCTCGCGTATCGTCCGACAATTCGGTCCGACGATCGCGCTGGTGGCAACGAGCGTGCTCGTGGTCGGGACGACGCTGATTGCGTTGGTGGTGTTCGGTCCCGCACGGCGCCGATTGAAGGCGGTGCAGGCCGCGACTGACCGTCTGGGCGCGGGAGATCTCGACGCACGTGCGCCCGAGCAGGGCGGCGATGAAGTGACCGCGGTCGCCCGATCGTTCAACAAGATGGCCGTCGAGCTCTCGAGCCGTACGCGCGCGCTCGAGGCTGCCGACAGCACACGCCGGAAGCTGCTCGCCGACGTGTCGCACGAGTTGATGACCCCGTTGACGGCGATGCGCGGGTATCTCGAAACGTTGTCGATGTCGGAGCTCGACCTCGACCCGCCAACGCGCGAGCGATACCTGCAGATCGTCTCCGAAGAGACACATCGTCTCGAGCGCATCGTCGGCGATCTGCTCGACCTCGCGCGTCTCGAAGGCGGCGGCGGCACGATGCGACAGGACCGCGTCGATGTCGCGGCCTTATTCGATCGCGTCGCAGCGCGTCACGAGCGTGAGCTCACGCAACGAAACGTGCGGTTGGACTTTCACGTGGATGCCGACGCGGAGCACGTGACTGGAGATGCCGATCGATTGGAACAGGCACTGCAGAATCTCGCGGCGAACGCACTGCGACACACGCCGGATGGCGGCCAGGTCACGTTGACCAGCACGTCAGACCCAGGAGGTGTGCGGCTGACCGTACGCGATACCGGTCCCGGTATTCCGCCGGAGCATCTCCCGCTGATCTTCGAACGCTTCTATAAGGCAGATGCCGCACGAAGAGCGGCGGGCGGCAGCGGATTAGGTTTGTCGATCGTCAAAGCGATCGTCGAGCGTCACGGGGGCTCGATCAGCGCGAGCAACGATGGCGGAGCTGTCTTCGATATCGTGCTTCCGCGAACGCCGTCGTCCTCGGCCCGGGACAGCGTGTCAGTTCAGACCTTGTGAATCCGGCCAAGAAATGAGCGTTTTCTCCGGCACAACCGTTGCGTGCGGCGTCTGATTGGAGGTCGCCGTGACCAGGTTTCTTCGGCCAACAGTTCTGACGCTCAGCCTTCTCGCGATGCTTGCGATGCCGGCCATTGCCAGCGCGCAGCGCCGCGTCGCTGTGCCGCGATCGCAGTCAGCGGTAGTCGTGGGTGCGCGGCACTATAGCCCCGCCTACTTCTATCGCCCCTACTACTACGGTCCGTACTACCGATCGTTCTACCCCTTCTACGGTTACCCGTACAACTCCTTCGCGTTCTCGGTTGGGTTCGGCTATCCGTACTACGGCTATGGATACGGCGCATTCGGGTACCCCTACT
>DATCXH010000928.1:0-3245 GCA_036565925.1 Vicinamibacterales bacterium | reverse complement strand
CGAATGCGCAAGGTCGGCAAGACCGAACGCGTGAACCGCACCGAGGAGGTCCTCAACCTCCTGAAGATCAGCGAACTCGCCGAGCGGCGTCCGTTCCAACTCTCCGGCGGTCAGCAGCAGCGAGTCGCGCTGGCGCGGTCGCTCGTTTTCCAGCCTCGCATCCTCCTGATGGACGAGCCGTTGGGCGCGCTCGACGCTCGCCTGCGGACACAGATGCAGCTCGAGCTCCGGTCGCTGCAGAAGCGTACGGGGGTCACGACGGTCTTCGTCACGCACGATCAAGAGGAAGCCATGATCATGTCCGATCGCGTGGTGATCATGCGCGACGGAATGATCGTCGAAGAAGGCGACCCCGAGAAGCTCTACCGTGAGCCGCATAACAGGTTCGCCGCCGAGTTCCTCGGGACGACGAACCTCATTCCCGTGACGAGTCTTCGTGAGGACGGCGACAGGCTCATCGCCCAATTGGAGGGAATCCCCGGCCCCGTGGAGGTGACGGGCAACGGCCTTCGCACGGGGGATGCCGTTTCGATCAGGCCGGAATGCATCGACTGCAGTGCCGCGGGCAGCGGCTCCGGTTCGCTTCGTGGTGTGGTGCGCGACCGTGGCTTCCGCGGCTCGCACGCCATTCTGTTGGTGCAAGTGGGAAAGCGCACGCTTCTCGTGCGTCAAGATTCGCGCCACCGACTCGACATCGGCTCCGAGGTTGACATCGCGTGGCAGGCCGCTGACGCCCGTCTGGTCCGCGGGGACTGAGCCGTGACCAGTTACGCCAGGTTCCTCCGCCTCGGGATCATCCCGATCGCCATTGTCTACGCCATCCTGTTCATTTTTCCGGCATTCAACTTCCTCCAGCTGAGCTTCACTGAGCCTGGGGCAGAAGGCCTCACCCTCGACGTCTTTGCTCGCGTCCTCGCGATGCCGGTCGTCTTGGATTCGTTGCGGACGACGCTCTACTTGAGCCTGATCACGGGCATCTTCTCCCTGATCATTGGCTACCTAGGGGCGTACTTCGTCGTGCATGGTGGCCGGCTCCTCTCTACATTCGTTTTCGTCGCCGCGCTTTCCTCGCTGCTTACCAGCGCCGTCGCGCGGGCGCTCGGATGGCGGGTGCTCCTGGCGGATTCCGGACCGATCAATGCGCTCCTGGTCGGCTTGGGGCTTGTAGACGAACCTCTGCGGCTTATCAACAACGCGATCGCCGTGACCATCGGTCTCATCCACGTCCAGGCACCCATTGTCATGATCGCGCTGATCTCTGTGATCGAGGGGCTTCCGAAGAACTATGAGCGTGCCGCGCACGGCCTCGGGGCCCCGGCCTGGCGAGCGTTCTTCCAGATACATCTCGCGCTCACCTGGAAGGATGCCCTTCCTATCTCGCTCATCGCCGTGATGGCGACGGCGGCGTACTTCACGACGCCGATGCTGCTCGGTGGCGGACGGGTCTTGGTGACATCGATTCTGGTCCAGCAGTTCGCACAGGTCGTCGTCGATTACCGGACGGCAGCTGCGATCTCGGTGATCTTGACGCTGCTCGTGGCGGCGATCGCGCTCTTGGTGCTCGTCGCGACACGGCTGCGCAGTCGTTCTGAACGTCGACTGAGGAAGGTGTCATGACCAGCAATTTCACCGGCACAATGTCCGCGGCGCAGGGAAACGACGTAGGACCCCTCAGCCCGACAGATCCGATCCGCGTAATCAGGATACGCAGCGACCGCCGCAGCGCGATCATTGACGGACTCCTCAGTGCGCTGGCGAAGACCGGTGTCGTCCTGGTGTCGCTGTTCTTCGTCGCACCCGTACTCATCGTGCTGATCACGTCGTTCAACTCGACGAACATCTCGTTCCCACCGCAGGAGTGGTCGCTGGACGCTTATTTCAACATCTCCGACCTGGCGATCAGGGCGTTCCTCACCAGCCTCGCGCTGGGGTTCCTGTGTGTCTTCATCAGTGCGCTCATCAGCATTCCGGCAGGGCTGGCGCTCGCGCGCGGCCGGATCCCCGGCCGCTCCGCGATCGAGACGGTGCTTCGCAGCCCACTGCAGCTTCCGCCGATCGTGCTGGGCCTTGCGCTGATGCAGTACTTCATTCTGTGGCGCGACGTGCTCTCCCTGAACCTGATGGGCTCGTTCGCCGGGCTTCTCTTCTCGCACGTCCTCATCGTCACTCCGTACATGCTGGCCGCCATCATCGCGAGGGTTTCCAGCATCAGGCCTCAGCTCGAAGAGGCCGCGGCGGGCCTGGGCGCTCGTTCCTGGCTGATCATGTTCCGCATCAGCGTTCCGCTGCTGCGACCGGGAGTGATCGCGGGTATGTTCCTGGGATTCGTGATGTCTTTCGAGGATGTCGCTGTGAGCATTTTCCTCGTCGGAGCGAACACGAACACTTTCCCGGTTTACCTGTTCGGTAGCGCGCAGGTTTCGAATGAGCCGGCGCTCTATGCGGTGGCGACGCTGGGAACGGTGATTGCGGTCCTCATCGCGCTCGTGGTGGAGCGCTTCGTCGGGCTGCGCACGGTCCTCAGCAAGTCACAGTTCTGACGCTCCAGCCAAGGCGCAGGGTGGGGGACTGATGGCGAGCGGCCTACGGGTGCTCTCAGAGCGCAACTTCGTCGTCTGGATTATCGGGGCGTTCGTTTCGAACACTGGTCACTGGATGTTCACCTCGACGTTGGCGTGGCTGATCCTGACGGAGTACGACGCCTCAGCCGCCGGGGTCTCGTTGGCGTTGCAGTTCGGGCCGTCGGCGCTGCTCATGACGGTGTCCGGTCGTATCGCCGACACCTTCGATCGCAAACACACGCTCTTGATCTGTCAGGGAGCTTTTGCGCTGGTCGCCTCTGCGTCAGGACTGGCCGTGATGCTGGGCTACACCGAGTTGTGGGTGATGCTCTCTGCGTCCGGCGCTTTTGGGCTGGTGTCTGCATTCGAGTATCCGAATCGGCACGCTTTCGTGGCCGAGCTGGTCTCTCGCGCCCAGTTGCCCGGAGCAGTGGGCCTAAACACGGCGGTTTACAATCTCACTCGCATGGGCGGGCCCGCGCTGGCGGGTGTGCTGACCGCGGCTGTGGGGGGTGGCTGGGCGCTTCTGGCGGCGGCGTTCACCTACTTGTGGATGGCGGGCGCTATTACGAGCGTGACTCGGGTGGCGGGGCGTCCGCTCCGGTCTGCGGCGGGATCGCGATTCAGGCCGGTCCTGTGGTTCGCGGCGAATCACGTGGAGCTCCTGGCGACCGGCTTGATCGT
>DATCXH010000086.1:0-6107 GCA_036565925.1 Vicinamibacterales bacterium | reverse complement strand
GCCGCGATGCCGCCCGACCGCTGGACCCGGGCATCCGACACGTTGATCCTGCACGGCCGTCGCATCTGCCGGCCCAAGCCCCTCTGCGACAAGTGTCTGGTGATCAACGATTGCAATTACTATCGAAGCGTGACCACCGCGCCCGAGCCGCCTGCGAAACGTGCGCGGCCGACGCGGCGGCCCCGATCGACCGATGACACGCGCCGCGTTCGAACGCCTCGTCACTGAAGCCATCGCCCTCATCCCCAAACGATTTCGGCGTCAGATCCAGAACCTTGCGCTGGTCGTCGAGGATGAGCCCAGTCTCGATCTGCTCGAGGAGATGCAGATCGAACCTCCCGACTCCTTGTATGGGCTGTATCAGGGAACGCCGCTGACCGAGCGCGGCTGGCCGTGGGGCAATGCACTCCCCGACCGCATCACCATCTTCCAGAAACCAATCGAAGAAGACTGCGAGGATGAGGACGAGGTGCGCGCCATGATCGGCGAGACGCTGATTCACGAAGTCGGCCACTACTTCGGTTTGAGCGAAGAGGAGATCGAGGAGATCGAAGAGCGCTATTGGCGCGGAGAGACATTGGGGCCAGAGGAGGAGGATTGAGCCCCTCTCGACAGGGCTCGCGGCAGACCCCTCGGCGAGGCTCAGGGCAGAAACCGGCGCGTAAACGATTTGGGCAGCACTTTCTGGAGCCCGCCTGGGTCGCCAAGCTCGTAGACGCGCTCGACGCGCGGCCAGACGACACGTTCCTCGAGATCGGGCCTGGCCGTGGCGCACTTACCGTGCCCCTGGCCGGGAGAGTGAAGCGTCTTCTCGCAGTCGAAATCGATCGCGACCTTGCGGCGGCTCTTCCCGCGAAGGTGCCGAACGTCGATCTCGTCCAAGCAGATTTCCTCGACGTCAACCTCACCGATCTCCTGCGCGACGCCCCCAAGCCGGTTCGCGTCGTGGGCAACCTTCCCTACAACGTCGCCTCCCCAATCCTGTTCAAGCTGCTCCACGACGCCGACGATGGGCGGATGCTGAGGGATGCGACGCTGATGCTGCAGAAGGAAGTGGCCGATCGCCTCGTCGCAACGCCGGGCTCCGATGGATATGGCGCCCTGGCGATTCAAGTCGCCTTGCTGGCCGACGCCGAGCGCATTCTGTCCCTGCCGCCGGGGGCCTTCCGGCCGCCGCCCAAAGTGAAGTCAGCTGTCGTTCGCCTGCGGTTCCGCGGGCCGGCGACGAACGTCGGCGATCGTTCGATGTTCGAGAAACTGGTCCGCGGTCTGTTCCTTCAGCGCAGAAAGACGCTCGGAAACGCCCTCAAGCCAGTGGCCGACTCGGTCGGACGATCGGCGAGCGAACTGATTGATCGGGCAGGAGTTGATGCGAGCAGACGCCCCGAGGCGCTGACCCTCGACGACTTCGCACGGCTTGCTCGAGCTATGCTATGATTTCGCCCGGAAGTCGTTGAGCCTGCCCGATTTTGAGGCGTTCCCAGCCGCCTGATTCGTGACCGAGAACCTGCCAGGGTTTTCGTGCACGTGAGCACAATCGAAGAAGCTCCGTCGCTGGTTTCAGTGAACGATCCTTCGCTCATCGTGTCGGCCGCTCCGTTGTCCCGTCCGCGAAACTGCTATCGAAGGATGGCGTGTGTCGAACTGCGTACCCAGTTGATACCGTCCACGAGATGATTCAGTCCACCGTACCGGACGTGTCGCCGTCAACGCTCGAGGTCGTGCCTCTCGGCGGCCTCGGCGAATTCGGCATGAACATGATGGCCGTGTCGTGGGAGGACACCACGATCCTCATCGACGCGGGTGTCATGTTCCCCGAACCCGACCAGCTCGGTGTGGACCTGATCATTCCCGACATGACGTTCGTCGAGTCGCGACGCCAGAACGTCAAAGCACTCATCCTCACTCACGGCCACGAAGATCACATCGGCGCGGTGCCGCACGTGATGCCGATGTTCGACGGCCCGGTGTATGGCACGGCGATGACACTGGCGTTCGTTCAGCCCAAATTGGACGAGCACGAGATCGACGCCGGCGATCGTCTCAAGACTGTCAGCCCGCGCGAGACCATCACCGTCGGGCCGTTCTCGATCGAGTTCATTCGCGTCACGCACAGCATGCCCGACTGCGTGGCGCTGGCGATCACGACTCCGGCCGGCACCATCGTTCACACCGGTGACTTCAAGATCGACCAGACGCCGATCGACGGCCAGCATTTCGACCTGCACCGCTTCGCCGAACTCGGCTCGCAGGGCGTACTCGCGCTGTTTGCCGACAGCACCAACGTCGATCGCAAGGGCTTCACTGGACCCGAGACCGACGTCATCGAATCGTTCGAGGAACTGTTCACCAGCACGCATGGCAAGCTGGTCGTGGCGGCGTTTTCCTCGAGCATCTATCGGATGCAGGTCCTCGTGGACCTCGCAACGCAGTTCGAACGCAAGGTTGCCTTCGTCGGGCGAAGCATCGTCCAGAATTCCGAGATCGCGCAGCGCCTCGGATTCCTGCGCATTCCGTCCGGCGTGCAGATTCGCGATAGCGACGTCTCGAACTACGCGTCGCAGGACGTGCTGTGCGTCACGACCGGCTCGCAAGGCGAACCGCAGGCGGCACTCTCGCGAATCGCCATCGACGATCACCGCTTCGTGAAGTTGAATCCCGACGACACGGTGGTCCTGTCTGCGCGCGTGATTCCGGGCAATGAAAAAGCCATTGCCCGCACGATGAGCCATATCGCCCGCCGCGGCGCCGATGTCGTGACATCGGAGATGAAGCACGTGCACGTGTCGGGACATGCCTCAACGGAAGAGCTGAAGCTCGTCCTCTCACTCATTCGCCCGCGCTACTTCGTGCCGATCCACGGCGAGTATCGGCAACTCTCGCAGCATGCCCGTGTCGCCAAAACCGTACTGCGGGGACTGGAGCCGCGCGTGGACGTCCTGCTCGCGCAGGACGGCGACGTCATTCAGTTCGATCGTAATGGTGCGCGCATTGCAGAGAAGGCGCCGACCGGGAGAGTGCTCATCGACGTGACACGAGTGGGCGAAGTGGGCGACGAAGTGCTTCGCGATCGCCGGCATATCGCCGCTGACGGTCTTGTGGTCGCAGTCGTCGCCATCAGCCGTCACACTGGCGAGGTCGCTGGCACGCCCGAGTTGGTGGCACGCGGCTTCGTCGTCGACGAACGGCAGGCGTCATCACTGTTCGAAGATGCCGAGGGTGTCATTCGCGACTGCATTTCCACATCGAGTGTCGAGGAACGCACCGATCAGGGGTTGATGACTGAGAAGCTCCGCGTCGAGCTGCGGCGGTATTTCAAGAGGCGGACAGGACGCCGCCCTCTGGTATTGCCAGTATTGATGGAGATTTAGTGGCATGTCGCTCGTAGTTAACCGGCGGCCGCTCCGTTCTCGCGGCCGCGAGATCGCGGTTGGGGGCCTGTTGCAGCAAGCACCCCGGTTGCCGCTTCGGACCACAAGAGTTGGCTGAGTCCACGTTGTCGCGCCGTATCAGCGAGTTTGTCGGCGTCGCGCTTTTTGCGCTGGCGTTGATCTGGCTGATCTCGCTCGTCACGCACGACCCGACGGATCCGGTGTGGTTCTTCACGACCGGCACATCTCACCCACCCGCGAACTTCGTCGGGCGCGTGGGCGCGTTTCTCTCCGAGCTGTCGTTCCAGCTGCTTGGCTATGCGGCGTATCTCATTCCCGCAGTCATCGGCGTTGCCGGCTGGCATTACTTCTGGTGTCAGACGCCCGATGCGGCATATACGAAGCTGACCGGTGTCACGCTGCTGTTCGCGTGCAGCAGCGCATTCCTGAGTCTCGTATTCGGCAGCACGGAAGCAGCCGGCAAGACGTTTCACGCGGGCGGATCGATCGGTCGCGGCTTGGGCGTCTTCATGTCCGACTATCTGAATCGCACCGGCTCGCTCATCGTCCTGCTGACGCTGATGATGCTGGCAGTCATTCTGTCCACGCAGTTCTCCTTCGGCCGGATGTTTGCGACCGCCACCGCGAACTCGCAGAACCTCTCGGCGCGTGGCATCGGCTGGTTGCGTGCGTGGATTGAACGCAAGCGCAAGGACATGGCGCGTCGTGAGGTGATCGCCAAGCACGCCAAGCCGGTCGTTGCTGGAGCGAAGCCGGGTCGCGCGCCCGCAGCCGAAAGCGACGAGCCGCCCGCACGGTCCGTCGAGGGAGCTCAGGGCAGGCCCGCCAGATCATTCGAGCCGGAACCCGCGTCACCATCGCCTCGGCCGTCATCGCCGCCCGTGGTCGCACGGAAGAAACCGGAGGCCGCACCGCTTCCGTTGGCCGAGGAACCCAAGGCACCTGCGCAGCGAAAGAAGGGAGCCTTTACGCTGCCGCCGCCGACGTTGCTCGACGCGCCAAAGGCAGAACGCAAGATCGACGAGCGAGAACTGATGGACGCCGCACATCTGCTCGCCGAGAAGTGCCGCGAGTTTTCCGTCGAGGGACAGGTTGCGCAAATCCATCCGGGCCCGGTGGTCACGACGTTCGAGTTCAAGCCCGAAGCCGGCGTGAAGTACAGCAAGGTCACAGGATTGGCCGACGACCTGTGTCTCGCGATGCAGGCCGAATCGGTTCTCATCGATCGCATCCCTGGCAAGTCCACGGTCGGCATCCAGATTCCGAATCCCAATCGCGAGGCGATCTCGCTGCGTGAGCTGCTCGAGTCAGACGCGTATCAACGCTCCTCGTCCAAGCTGACCCTGGCGCTCGGCAAAACGATTCATGGCGAGCCGTACGTGACCGACCTTGCCACTATGCCGCACCTGCTCATCGCGGGCTCTACCGGCACAGGCAAGTCGGTGGGTCTGAACTCGATGCTCACCAGCATCCTCTATCGCGCCACGCCGGACGACGTGCGGATGATCATGATCGATCCGAAGCGGCTGGAGCTCGGGATGTATGAAGACATCCCGCATCTGCTCTCACCGGTCGTCGTCGATCCGAAGAAGGCGAACAACGCGCTTCGTTGGGCGGTGCGGGAGATGGAAGAGCGGTACAAGACGCTCGCCGCCGAGGGTGTGCGGAACATCGAACAATACAACCGCAACGTGCGAAACGTATTGCAGGAGCGCGGCGCAGACGCTGAGGACGCACCCAAGCCGTTGCCCTTCATCGTCGTCGTCATCGACGAGTTGGCCGATCTCATGATGGTCGCGAGCAACGAGGTCGAGGAATCGATCTGCCGCCTGGCGCAAATGGCCCGCGCCGTCGGGATCCACCTGATCCTGGCCACACAGCGCCCATCGGTGGACGTCATCACTGGTCTCATCAAGGCGAACCTGCCGTCGCGCATTTCGTTCCGTGTGTCCTCGAAGATCGACTCGCGAACGATTCTCGACAGCAATGGCGCCGAGCAGTTGCTCGGCAAGGGCGACATGCTCTTCCTGCCGCCTGCTTCGTCGCGGAGTATCCGCTTGCACGGGCCTTACATCTCCGAACAGGAGAGCGCCCGTCTCGCCAGTTTCCTGCGCAAGCAAGGCAAACCGACCTTCGACGATTCGATCACCGCTGAAGAAGAGGGCAAGACTGGTCCCGGCGGTCTCGAGTTCGACAAAGACGAACTCTACGACGAGGCCGCACGGATTGTGGTCAGCAGTGGCCAGGTCTCGATTTCGTATCTGCAGCGCAAGCTGCGGATTGGCTTCAGCCGCGCTGCGCGGCTGGTGGACATGATGGAGGCCGAAGGCCTGGTTTCGCCTGGCGCGGGCGGCAAGCCGCGCGAGGTGCTGGTCGATCGGGGCTACTTCGAGGAAGTCGATGCGCAGCTTCGCTAGAGCGGTCGCACTCGCGCTGATCGTGCTCGCACCGGCGGTGGCGGCGCAGACGCCGGCGCAGACACCTCAGGCGAAGAAGCTGTATGACGAGGCGCTCGCGCGCGAACGCCTCGTTCGTCAGGACCTTCAGCGCGCTCACACCGATGACGCAGAAGCGTCTGTGCTCTCCAAGGTCCGTGTACTCGTCGGCACGTACGAGGATTTGTCGCGGCTGTTTTCGTCGAGTGGCTACGGGGACAACGCGCTCTGGCAGGGTGCGGTGCTGTCCGCCGATGCGTTCTGGCAGTTCGGAGACGCG
>DATCXH010000506.1:0-5203 GCA_036565925.1 Vicinamibacterales bacterium | reverse complement strand
ACGCGCTTCGGCGTTGAGTGGCAACGAGTCGTACACGCCTTTCTTCGGCGTGACCATTCGCCACTTCCAGTCCTCGACGACGACCGAGACCCAGTTGCCGGTGAGATCGATCGCGGCCGCTTCGCGTGCCGCTGGCGGAGGGCCGCCGCGGCCTGCGCCTCGCTGCGCGGAGAGAGGAACCGCCGCGACCAGCGCGATCGCGACGATGACGAGTGATCTAGTCAACCGCTTCACCGGCACGCGTCCCCCACGCAAATCCATCGAGCGGCCGGCGCAGGCTGAGCATCAACGCGCGGTACTCACCAGGCACACGCGACGGCCGCGCTGTAACCGTGATTTCGTCGCCCACCTTTAAGGACTCACGCTTGACGCCTTGCTTATCGAGCTGCGCGGTGCCTGCCCACTCGACGGCCCAGCGCCTGACCTCGCCATGCTCGTCGGGCGCTTCCATGTGCACGAAGGAGTGTGGATTTCGCAGCACGAACTGCACGAGCTTCCCTTCGAGCTTGACCTCCTTGGTCACGTCGTAGGTTGCCGCATACGAATGGTGGGCATACGCCGCGCTGCCAGCGATCAGTGCCACGCCGATGACGAGAAGAAACGTTCGCATCATTCGCTCCACGTCCACCTCAAGGTGAACACTACACCGGTCCGGCTAAAGCCGGACACCACACTGGTCCGCCTAAAGGCGGACACTACATCTTCACTTCACTGTCGCAAACACCGCGTCGATGAACATGTCCGTCGTCCATGAACCAGTGGTCGATCCATATCGCCCGTCGAAATCCAACGTCGGGCGTGCCGCCTTCACCTGCGCGAGCGTCATGCCCTTCTTCTTCAGATCCTTCACGCGGTCGCGAATCATCGTCAGCATGTTGCGATACGCGGCGACGTCTGCGGTATCGGACAAGCGTCCGCGGCCAGGGATGATCCATGTACCGCCCTGCGCGCGATACTCCGCGACAGCGATATCAAGGATCTTGTTCAGGCCGCCGATCACGCCGTCGATCGTCCCACCCTTGTCCGCTTCGATTACGGGATAGCTGACCGTCGAGAACAAGTTGCCCGCGGCAATCACTTCCGAGTGACGGAAGAAGACGAAGCTGTCGCCATCGGTGGTCGCGTCGGGTGCGTGATAGACGATCACGGCTTCGCCGTTCACGTACTCGGGCAGCTTGTGGAACTCGTCGAAGTAGGTGTCGGTCGGCCAGGAAGCCGTCGGCATCGGCGACGCCTTCCCTGCCGGCGCGCTCATCCGATTGAGCACTTCCTCGTGCGCGATCACCGAAGCGCGTGGCCCGACGTTCTCAACGGCACCACCGAACTGCGAGCCGCGCGGGAAGAAGCCGGTCGTGGCGATCCGCTCGTTGCCACCGACCCGATCCGCTGCGGCGCTGGTGTTGATGATGTAGCGCAGCGGACGCGCCGGCGCCGGTGCACTGATCACCGCACCGATGTAGGGACTCGACCAGCCCCACTTCCCCGGACAGTTGGCGCCGAAGCATTGATTGGCCGTGGGATTGGCCATCACGGCACTGGCGAGCTGGCCCACCGCCGACAGAATCTTCTCCGACATCTTCGCTGCGCCGGTGTCCACGAGCATGATGCCGTCAGCGCCGATCGACACCGCGAGGTTGGTGCCGTCGGCGATCACCATATAGATGTTGCCCTGCGTGGGAAGAATGTGGACCTCTCCGTCGCGCGGGCTCGATTCGGCAATCCGCTTGGCCACGTCGTTCGCGGATCGAGACGAGGGCACCTTCAGTTCAGCAGCCTTGACCGTGCCGCCATTCAACGTCGCGCGGTACTCGGGGTAGATCGTCTTCACGCCACCGCGCGTCGGCTCGACGGGAATCCAGTCGGACGTCTTGAGCCACTCGCCGAGCGCCGTGTTCTGACCCGGGAGGAAGTGCGGCACCCAGTGACGGTCGGTGCCGCCGTTCTCGGCAAACGACGAGGCGTTGCACGTCTCGGTCGCGACCGTGGACGTCGTGTCGTACGTGTAGGTCGTCGATTCAATGTACGGCTCGTCCATGTAGATCGGGTCGTCCACTTCCGTGACGATGGTGAGGATCTCGTCGTGCCGGGTGAGGTACTCCGTCATCGTCAGCATGTCGCTGGTTTGCGGACCACCGCGCTTCAAATACCCATCCTTCAGATGCGTCGTGGTGATCTTCAGCGTGTTGCCGACCCACTCACCCGTCGAGAAGCCGGTCCATGTATGCGGCGCGTAGGCTGGAGGATGTGCGCGGCCATCCATGAACACGGGCCGATCGAGCGAGCGCATGAACTGGATGTGGTAGACGCTGATGCTGCGGGTGAGCGGATCCTGCTCCTTGAGGATGCGCGCTCCGCCGAGACCACGCCACTGATGCGGCGCGGAGTGCGGACGGCACTGATACTCCGGTGTGCCCCAGATTGATTCCGCGGTCGTATCGGACCGCATGCGTCCGGCGTCGTTGAAGGGAATGCCGAGATAGTCGCCGAGCGGCGGCTGCGCGGTGGTGTCCTGCTCGTTGTTATCGAGACGCCATTCGCCGGCGATGTCGGGTGGAATGGGAGGACGCGCCGGTTGCGCGGCGCCGCGCATCGTGGCGAAGACGGTCACGGCCAGTACGGCCAGCAACACTTTTTTCATACGACCTGTTTTCCCACAGCCCTACGCCGTCACGGGCGTCCGGGCATCGGCCGATCTGGTGTTCGCACGCAGCGGCCGCACCAACAAGGTCAACACGAAGCCAACTGCGAGCAACCCCGCGAGCACCTGCAGCGGCGTGTCGTAGATATTGACACGATCCGCGCCCGGCGGCAGCGCCGCTTTTGCGCGGTTCGACAACTCGGTGATGATCATCGGCCCGACGATCGCCGCGGCCGACCACGCTGTCAGCAGCGCGCCGTGAATGGCGCCCACGTTCTGCGGCCCGAAGATATCGGCGAGAAACGCCGGAATCGTCGAAAACCCGCCGCCGTACATCGTGAACACGATGAAGAGACTCATCTGGAAGAGCCACCAGTTGCCGGTAGCAGCGAGCTTGGGGATCAGCAGGAACAGGAAGAACTGCGCGACGAAGAAAATCGTGTAGGTGTTGCGCCGACCAATGTAGTCCGAGCCGGACGCCCACAGAAAGCGGCCGCCGGCATTGAACACGCTGATCAGGGAGACGACCAGGCCGGCTTCCTGCGCCGTGCGCTTGAACATGTCCTGCACCATCGGCGACGCCTGCGCGAGGATGCCGATACCCGCCGTCACGTTGATGAACAGGATGCCCCACAGCAGATAGAACTGCGGCGTCCGGATGGCCTCGTTGCGCGACACGCTGCTTGTCGCAATCATCGGATTCGTCTTCGCGGGCGGGGTCCATCCCTCCGGCATCCATCCGGGCGGCGGAGACTCCATCAGACGCGAACCGAGGAGCATCACGAGCAGATACACGATGCCGAGCATCATGATCGTCAGCGCGACGCCGAACCGATCCATGAAGATCACGTTGAGGTACCCGGCGATGAATGCCCCACCGCCAAAGCCCATGATCGCCATCCCGGTCGCCATGCCGCGTCGATCGGGAAACCACTTCACCAGCGTGCTCACCGGCGAGATGTAGCCGAGACCGCAGCCGATGCCGCCGATCACGCCCATGCCGAGAAACACGAACACGGGCTGGCGCATCGCGAGCCCGAGTCCGCCGATCAGCAAACCGGTGCCGAAGAACACGGCCGCCGCGGTTGCCGCGACGCGCGGTCCGCGACGCTCGACCCACGGGCCGCCGAATGCCGCGCTGAGGCCGAGCAGCGCGAGAGCGGTGGTGAAGGTCGTATAGGGCGGGCTGAACCACCACGGCGCACCGGGGAACAACGCCTGGATCGGACGGTTGAAGGTGCTCCACGCGTACACCGACCCGATGCACACGTGAACCAGAACGGCCCCGACGGGAATGCGCCAGCGGTTAGGAGTCACGCGGCGCAATTTAGTAGGTCAACGCTGAAAGGTCAAAGGGCGAGTCAGGTCAAGGCGCAACGGTTTGCCGTTGGCATTGCTGTGGTGCGAATCCCTATGGAGGTCAGACCGAAACGAATCGCGTGACCACGAGCAGCCAGTGGGTGGTCAGCGAGGTTGAGCGCTCATCCCGTCAACCAGCGCGACCCGAGCGGCCAGCGGCCGCAGAACCGCGTCGCAGTGCGTGTCCGGCCACCGCAATGGATTCGCGACGCAGCAATGCCGACGCAAACCAGCAGCATGCGTCGCTGGCACGCCCGATACGGAATTGTCAGGGGTAAGGGGCCCGTCATTGGAGTCGGCGCAGAATTGAATCGCCTGCAGCGCGAGTTCCAAGCGTGCCGCCGACATCGCGCGTGGTGTCGCCGGCCTGCACCGCCGCCTCCACGGCGCGTTCAATCAGGTGCGCCTCGTTGAACTTGCCGAGATAGTCGAGCATCAACGCCGCAGACAGAATCGCGCCGACAGGATTCGCCACGTCTTTTCCAGCCAGCGGAGGCGCCGAGCCGTGCACGGGCTCGAACATCGACGTGCGGCCTGGATGCAGGTTGCCCGATGCCGCCATCCCGAGTCCGCCCTGCAGCGCGCCACCGATGTCGGTGATGATGTCGCCGAACAGATTGTTGGTGACGATCACCTGGAACTGTCCCGGGTTCTGCACGAGCAACATCGCGAGCGCGTCGATGTAGAAGTGCGTCGCCTGAATCTCCGGATAGTCGGCGCGCACTTCCTTGAACACTCGCTGCCACAAGGCGTGACCGTCGGACATCGCGTTGCTCTTATCGGCCATCGCGACCGAACGCAATCCGTTCAGGCGCGCGTGCTCGAAGGCATGACGCACGATCCGGTTCACGCCCTTGAAGGTATTGATCTCTTCCTGCACGGCAATCTCGTCCGGCGTGCCGGCCTTGAACCGCCCGCCGACGCCGACGTAGACGCCTTCGGTGTTCTCGCGAAAGACCGCGAAGTTCACGTCGGCGCGCGTGCGGCCCTTCAGCGGACAGAGTCGATCGTCGAGGAGTCGAACCGGCCGGTAGTTCACGTACAGATCGAGCTCGAATCGCGTGCCGAGCAGGATGTCGCGCGCGTGGCGATTGTCGGGCACGCGCGGATCGCCGAGTGCGCCGATGAGGATCGCGTCGAACGAGCGCAGCGTGTCGTATCCGTCGGGCGGAATCGTTTCGCCAGTGGCGAGATAGTGGTCGGCGC
>DATCXH010000365.1:0-3383 GCA_036565925.1 Vicinamibacterales bacterium | reverse complement strand
TGCATAGACCCGCCTGCATAGACCCGCCTGCATAGACCCGCCTGCATAGACCCGCTTGGCGCCGCGCTGTCCGGTCGTTTCGTCAGACCGAGGTCGACGCCGCCGATCCCCGCGCCGTCTGTAAGCTTCTGAGCAGCCCTTCGACTCGTGGCAGCACCGTCTCCCAACGGTACTCGCGCTCCACGAACTTCAATCCCTGCGCGCCGAAGGCGCGACGCTGTTCCGGATGTGTGTCGAGATAGTCGAGCGCCTCGCAGAACTCATTGAACGATCGGTAGTGCAGTCCGCCGTTCGCCCTTCTCACCTGCTCTCGCAGGACGTCACAGCGCGCGTTCACGAGCGCCGGCACTCCGTGATTCCACCCCTCGAGTAAGGCAATACCGAGACTCTCGTACGGAGACGGGACGACCAGCAGGCGAGCGTGCGCGAGCAATGCCGCGCGCAATTCGTCAGAGACGTAGCCGAGCGCGCGAATGCGGTCGTGTGCCGGGATCTGCAGCTTCACGGGTCCAGCGAGGACGAGCGGCACGGCATGAGGGCTGGACGCGTACTCCTGGAAGTACTCGAGCAACGTATCGCATCCCTTGTTCCGATCGACGCGGCCCAGATAGAGCATGTAGTCGTCGGGGATGCCTCGCGATCGCAGGATCTCGCGGCCAGGCGTTGGACGAACGGGCGCGAGCCCGGTCCCAATCACCGCGGCCGGTTGCAGTGTCCGGCCGGCGCGTGCGGATACGAGTGACTGCTCTTCAGGCGTGAGGAAGAGATACGCGGCGGGAATCTTGAAGAAATCTTCAGTGATACCGAGGTGCACGGCGGGATCGTCTTCCGCAGTGGGCAGCAACACCGCGCGATCGCGTACCAAGGGAACGCCGAAGAATGACGGGTAATAGCGGAAGGTCCAGAACAACACGGCGTCGTAGCCGCTTCCGTGCTGACGCAGATGATCGAGAAGCCCGGGTACTTGCGGGCCGTTCTCGCGAAACCACTCCTCTTGCCGGGGGCGAGGCGCCTCGGCCTCGAACACCTCGTCGCTGATCGTCGAGAACTCGTGCAGCCGACGCGGGCGAGACACCGCAAACCTGATCACATGGACGGTCCCGTCGGTCGATGGACCGGCCGGATATTCGTTATTCCAGGAGACGTAGTCACGGGCGCATGAGGTCAGGACGGTGATGTCGTGCGACGGCGCGAGCCGCTGGGCGAGCTCGCGGCAGTGCAGCTCAGAGCCGCCGGCGATGTCGGCACCATATCGCTGAACGACGAAGGCGAGCTTCACTGGCGCTTGTCGGCGAGCTCTTTGAGGTCCCGACGCAGCCGCGCGTTCTCGACGGCGAGTTCCTGCACGCACGCGAACACGACGTCGTTGACTCGCCGCTGGCGCTCGAAGTTATCGCGGCTGTACTCGAACAGCCACCGCAACATCGGCATCAGCACGCGCTGTTTGACGAAGATGAAGAGGGAGGCCACGCCGGAGGAGCGATGGGATTGATACCGCATCGCGGTTTGCAGTCGCCAGGTATTGCGATCGCCGAGGAGCTCGGGCAGGAGCAAGGTTTGCGTATCGGCTGTCGACATGGCCGACTGCAGAATGCGTTCGACGTCGGCGAAAAACGCTGGATCGTCAAACTCGCGAGAGGCGCCGTGACTGAGCAGACGTTCGCGGAGGCGGCCGCGCACTCGCTCGTGCAGCTCCGCCATCACCGCGTCTACTGAGACGTCAGTTGCCAAACTCGTCGCGTACGCCTGGCCGCACCTGGACGTTGGCACTGGTCGCGGCGATCACGCGGTCTCGTTGCTTCAGGCGAAAGAACACCTGGAACGTGTCCGGTTGACGGAACACATGTTCGATCGAATAGCGCCGCTTGATGGTGCTCTTGCCAGACTGAAACGGATCGCAGTCCTCGGAATTGCGCGAGACGGTGCCGTCGCCCCAATCCCATTCGATCGAAGGGCAGTAGAACTCCTCGTAGTCGTCAGAGCCGCCCTTCACATCAACAACCAGGCGAACTTTCAGCGGCGAGAAGCCGACTGGAGGCGTCGCCTTGAGTGATAGACTGGGCTTCTTGTCATCGCCGCTTCGCTGCGCACCCACAGCGTTGCTGGTAGCGAGGGCGACGACAAGCACGGCCAGCAGCGACAACGCGCGTCGTGGGTGAATCATCGTACGGTCCCGTCTTTCTAGAGAGGCGGGCAGGCTCGTCTGATTCTAAGCCCGAACATTCGGCGGAACAAGCAATGCCGGGCGGAGATCCCCGACGTACGGAGAGCTCAACACGATGCATACAGCTTACCGGTCGCCTGCGATCACGCTCACCTCTCAGCCTTGCGCAGACTTGCAGACCGATCTGCTGGTCATTCCGGTCTTCACCGACGACGATTTCAGTGACGAACCTACGTTGGACGCAGCATCAGGTGGGGAAGTCTCGCGCGCCCGCGCTCGAGGCGAGCTGACGGGCAAGCTCTACGAAGCACTCCCCACCGCGACCTCCTCGTCCAACTGGAAGACTGCACGTGCGCTGCTCGTTGGCAGCGGGACCCGTAAGGATTTCACCGCCGACCACCTGCGCCGCATTGCGGTTATCGGTGGGCTGCATGCGCGTCTCCGCCGGCTGACGCGTGTGACCGTCGTCGATCGCGCGGGGACCTCAGTCGCGCCCGAGCGGGCGGCGCAGGCGATCGCGGAAGGGCTCTGTCTGGCCAACTACGACGGCGCCTCATATCGCACAGCCGGGCAACCAACGCCATGGGTCGAGCACGCACAGGCCCGTGTCTCGAGCGACGCTCCGGCCGTGCGTGAAGCGTTCGAGCGTGGACGTGTACTCGGTGACATGAGCAACGAGGCACGAACGTTGGCCAACCTGCCCGGCAATGATCTGACGCCTCGCATGTTCGCCGAGCGCGCGCAGATGATAGCCAAGGATGCCAGTCTCGGTGTCGAAGTACTCGACGAACAGAAAATCGCGGCGCTCAAGATGGGCATGCTGCTTGGTGTTGCACGCGGCAGCCAGGAACCACCGCGACTCGTCGTGCTTCGGCATGATCCGCCGAACGCGGTGAAGGGAGTCGTGCTCGGCCTTGTGGGCAAAGGCATCACATTCGATACCGGAGGCATCTCGATCAAGCCCGCCGACAACATGGACAAGATGAAAGACGACATGTCCGGCGGCGCGGCAGTGATCTGTGCGATGTCGGCCATCGCGCGGCTGAAGGTTCCGGTTCGCGTGGTGGCCATCGTGCCGATGACCGAGAACATGCCGAGCGGTACGGCGGTGAAGCCAGGAGACGTGTTGACGAGTGCGGCCGGCAAGACGGTCGAGATCATCAACACGGATGCCGAGGGCCGGCTCATTCTGGGCGATGGCATGTGGTACGCGCGCGAG
>DATCXH010000352.1:0-4925 GCA_036565925.1 Vicinamibacterales bacterium | reverse complement strand
TTCCGAACTGCTGCGGGCGTGACATCGGCACACCGCGCATGTCGTCAGTCGTCCAGATGCCTTCGAGGTCGGGATGGCCCCAGGGAGTACGAGGTGCTTTCCAGTGGGGATTGACCCGTTTCGCGGCCAGGGCCTCTGCCGATCCCTTGGCTTGCGCCGATGCGGGAACGGCCCCGGTCATGACCAATACTGCACCAATCGCTGAAATATAAAGGGCGCGACGCACCCCTCGAGTTATCAAAGAGTCCATGGGCGCGCAGGGTAGCACGACTGGCGCACGCCGTGCATTTGCCTCATTCCTGGCGCAGTGCGGCGACCGGATCGACCCTCAGCGCGCGCCGGGCAGGTACATAGCTGGCGACGATCGCGACGACGGCGAGCAGCGCGGAGACGGCAATAAAGCTGAATGGATCGAACGGGCTCACCTGGTAGAGCAACCGGCGCGTCAACGGCATGCCGAAGGCAGCAAGCACCAAACCGAGGATGACACCCGTCAGCGTGAGCGCGAGTCCCTGGCCGAGGACGAGACGGATGACGTCACCCCGGCCCGCGCCAAGCGTCACGCGAACGCCGATTTCGCGCGTGCGCTGTGACACGGAATACGCCAGTACACCGTAGACACCGATCGAGGCGAGCAGGACACCGACCACGCCGATGGTGCCGAAGATCCAGCCGTAGATCCCGAACTCCCAGAACTCATTCCGTCGCCAGGCCTCCAGTGTTCGCACAGCAAAGATCGGCAGGTTCGGATCGGATTCGCGGATCGCCGCGCGTGCTGCGCTGGTGATCGCGCTAGGGTCACCCATCGTGCGAATCGTGAACCCGGTATTCGAAGCCTCGCCATACGCGTACGGTGCGAACGCGGTCGCCGGCACTTGCGAGTTGTTGGGATCGATTCCATACACGTGCATGTCGGGGGCGACGCCGATCACGGTGATCCAATCAGGCCAGCCCCCGGGTGTGATCAATCTGAATCGCCGCCCGATAGGGCTCTCGCCGGGCCACACGTGTGTGGCCATGGCTTCGTTGACGAGCGCGACAGTGCGGTTCGCGTCGGCCGCTGTGAAGTCGCGGCCTTGCAGGACGTGAACACCGAGCGCGGGTAGAAAATGCGGCGTCGTCGCGATGAACGAAATGTCGCGACGTGCGGTCGCCGCCGGACCATCGATGTCGATCGTCGCGTCATCGCCACCACCCTGGAGCGGCACCAGGTTCGAGGCAAACGCGGACTGCACGCCCGGCAGCGCCTCGATCCGCTGAACGATATCGTCAACGCGTCGGCTCTTGGCGCCGTTGGCATCGTAGGTGTCGCCGCTCATGAACACACGCATTGCCAGCTGCGACGCTGTGTCGAAGCCCACGTGGAAGCTGTCCATGTTGGTAAAGCTGCGGACAAAGAGCAGTGCACCCACAAGGGCGACGAGGGCCAGTGACACCTGCGAGACGACCAGTGCATTGCGGACCATCGCGCCTCGACCCGTCGTGCCGCGTGCGCCTTCCTTCAAGTTCTCCTGCAGTTCGCGGCGGGTCGTCTGCAGCGCTGGCACCAGGCCAAAAGCGAGCGAGGTGACCAGTGCAACCACGATGGCATACGCCAGAGAGCGGCCATCGATCGCAAACCGGATGTAGTAGGGAATATTGTCAACCGGGACCTGGAGCCAGATGAGCCGCACTCCGACCAGGGCGCACACGATTCCGAGTGGCACGCTCGCAAGCGCCAGCACGATGCTTTCGGTGAGCAATTGCCGCACGATTCGTGCGCGGCTGGCGCCGAGCGCGACACGAATCGACAGTTCGTGCCGGCGAGCCGTTGCGCGCGCCAGCAACAGGTTGGCGACATTCGAGCAGGCGATGAACAGCACGAGCGTGACGCCCGCCATCATCAGACCGAGCACGAGCGGGATGTCGGCAGGCAGAAATACCTCGCGCAAATGTCTTATTCGCGGCTGCCAGCCGTCGTTCGTCAGTGGATAGTCATTGGCGAGACGGCCGGCAATCGTCTTCAGCTCGCTGAGCGCCTGTGTCGTCGTGACATCTGTGCGCAGGCGCGCAAACGTCAAGACGTTTCGTCGATCGCGAGCCTCCTTGAACAACGTCGGCTGCAGCGTGACCCAGATCCGTTGAATCTCGGGAAAGGCAAAGTTGGGCGGCATGACGCCGACGATGGTGTGAGGCGTGCCGTTGATCGTCACGCCTCGGCCAATCGCGCGGGCATCGGATCCGTAGCGTGTCGTCCACAACAGATGGCTGATCACGGCGACGCCCGCTGCGTTCGGCTGGTCGTCGCTCTCGAGAAAGTCCCGGCCGAGGATCGGACGGATGCCGAGCAGCCGAAACATGTCCCAGGAGATCCTGGCTCCCGCATAGCGCTCGGGCTCACCAGCATCATCAGTGACGGTCAGGGATCCCTCGACAAGACCGGCGATCGTCATGAACGACTTTGATGCCGCTCTCCAATCGCGAAGATCGGGAATCGACACGCGGTCCCGCGCCTCGTCCCGAGCTCTCCACGTTTCGAGCACGACGATACGATCGGGATCGTCGTAGGGAAACGGCTTCAGCAGTACGCCGTCGATGATGCTGAAGATTGTCGTGTTGATGCCGATGCCGAGCCCGAGACAGAGGATCGCCACAGACGCGAAGGCCTTGCTGTGTGTCAGGCTGCGGACCGCGTAACGAAGTTCGCGTAGCACGGCCGTGCGATCAGCTCTGAGACGGCGGCACTGCAACTGTAGGATCGCCGTGCGAGCCGAGCACTCGCGTGACGCTGGCGAGCAACTGCTGCGCGGAGAACGGCTTCGACAGGAACGCGTAGCGGCCGGTCGAAATGCCGCGGCGCAGCAATTCTTCCTGCACGTGCCCCGAGCACACCAGAACCGGCATCGCCGGCGCCAACTCTCGGGCTCGTTCGATGACCGTCGCGGTCTGGAGGCCAGGCATCACCCCGTCGATGCACATCAACGCGAATGCCCGGTCGTCTGCCAGCTGTCGCAGCGCGCCGTCGCCGTCGCTGCTTTCGGTGACATCGAAGCCGTGATGCGACAGGATCCGCGACATGCTGGCCCGGACGTCGTCACGGTCCTCGACGACGAGCACACGAGCGCCGGGTGGCACTGCGGTTGCGGGCTGCGCCGCAAACGGCGAGGGCGATGGTGAATGCGTGTGAGGTGCTTCCGGCAGCCAGATCGTAATTCTTGTGCCGGCACCGAGCTCGGACGTCGCGTCGATGGCACCGTGTGATTCTTTGGCGAACGCATAGACGGTTGCCAGGCCGAGTCCAGTTCCACCTTTGTCGCTCTTGGTCGTGAAGAACGGATCGAAGACGCGGTCGAGCGTCTCCTGACTCATTCCTTGACCAGTATCGGAAATGTTGATGGAGACGTATCTGCCGTCAGCGAGATATGGTGCGCCGGCGACGTCTTCGATCCTCCAGGCAATCGTCACAGTGCCGCCGCGGGGCATGGCATCACCGGCATTGATCACGAGGTTGAGCAGCGCTCGCTCGAGCTGTGTTTCATCGACCATCGCGATGGCGTCTTCAGGCGGCGCGTCGATCTCCAGCAGAACATCGTCAGCCAGAATGCGTTGCATGGGCGTCTGGAGTCGATCGACCATGTCGGCGATGGCTGTCGGGCGAGGCGTCGAGACGTGCTGGCGGCCGAGCATGAGTAGCCGCCGGGACAGATCGGCGGCGCCGCCGGCCGCGCGTAGGACCTCGTTCAGGCACTCCTCGACCTCCTCGGGATGGTCGCGGCGAAGCTTGGCCATCTCGGTGCCGCCGACGATCACCGTGAGCGCGTTGTTGAAGTCGTGGGCGACACCACCAGCCATCCTGGCCAGTGCTTCAATGCGGCGCGACTGCTCCAGCGCGCGTTGCGCCTGCTCGCGCTGCTCACGCTCGCGGACGCGTTCCCGTTCGGATTGCTCGAGCGCAAGACGCTGCTCACGTTCGCGGGCGGCGAGGTTCTGGTGCACTTCCACTTGATGGGCCAGACGCTCGACGACATAAAGCTCGGTCAGCGCCATGACGACACCGAGGAGCATCATGATGAGTGTCTGCCGTACCCAGACGACGCCGTTCAGCGGGTCCCACAACTCGCGCGACATCGGCGGCACGAACCCCTCAACGACGAGGATGCCGCTGGTCGCGTTGACCACGACGATCGCCACCAGCGCCGCGATCGCGCCGTGACGTCCAAAAAAGAGCGTCGACATCATGATCAGCAGAACACTGACCGCGAGGTTCCCCACGGTGAGGCCGCCGCGTACTGCCACCATCGCTGCGCTGAGCAACAGGACGGTCATCAACACGAGCGCCGACGTTCGAAACGTCATTCGCGAACGGAACAGACGCAGAAGCGGGAAGACCAGGCCCCACGAGCAGAGTGCCGCAACGGTAGGGGTCAGCGCGTCAGCGGCAAAGGCCTGCCAGCCGAGAAACACGCAGACGATGGGCATCGCGACGGCGAGGATATTCAACGCAACCAGGAGCACCCGCGTTCGGACCAGGTGGAGAATGTCCTCGACCGACTCAGCGCGAGGTGCCACCGCTGGCGACGCAGATTCGCTCATGACGCGCTCTTTACTGTCGCTCGTTGCGGCCAGAACTGTCCAGTACACAGCCACAATGGTCGCTTCGCACGTCTGCGCCCGACGGCTGCTCCCCCACGTCTATCGATAGGAGTTGACAGCACGGCCGTCGTCACTCGATACTCTCCATCGATAAACGATGGGAGCAACCAACGACGCACCGGAACTCCTGCCCGGCACACTCGACCTGCTGATCTTGAGAACGTTGCAGCGCGGTTCGATGCACGGCTACGGCATCGCTCAGCATCTGCGTGTCACATCGGACGAGGTCCTCCAGGTGGGCGAGAGCTCGCTGTATCCGGCTTTACAACGATTGCTCGTCAACGGCTGGATCA
>DATCXH010001156.1:0-5234 GCA_036565925.1 Vicinamibacterales bacterium | reverse complement strand
CATGCTGAAAGGCGAGAACATCGATCCACGCGAGCTCGATGAAATCGTCCGCGCGTTGCAGCAGCTCCAGGACGAGCGCGTCTATCAGAACGTCCAGGAGCTGGCGCGTCTGCAGCAGTTCGTCGCCGAAGGCCTGAAGCGCTTCGAGTTCGGTCTGCGCCGCAAGGTGGATGCTGATAAGAACGCCGCCGCATTGACTGGGTCCGATGAGGTCCCCGAGCAGTTCCGGAAGCTGGTCGAGCAGTACTACCGTTCGCTCGCCAAGTCACCACGGTGAAGCCGCGGCAACGCGCGGTGACACCGTCGGGAAAGTAGCGTGAAGCTCAAGGTCTTCGTGGCGGCCGCGCTTGTCATCGTCATGGCAGGTGTGGCCGCTGCGCAATTTGGCCGCTTTCCCGGCGGAGGGTTCGGCGGCTTCCGCCGCTTTCCACCGCGGTATCCCAAAGCTGAGAGCTTCGGCCACGGCTTCAACTTTTGCCGTGCCATCTACACCAGTACGCGCGCCGAAGCTGGCGGTCAGGGTTGGGGGACCGATTATCCCGACGCCGACCTGAACTTCTCAATCCGTCTCTCCGAGTTGACGCGCACCCGCGTCAGCATGGAGAACGGTGGACGACCCGACTACCTCACCGTTCGACTCACTGACGAATCGCTCTTCCAGTGTCCGTTCGTCCACATGGAAGACGTCGGCACGGTGACGTTCAGCGAGCGCGAGGTCGAGGCGCTGCGCGAGTACTTCCTCAAGGGCGGGTTCATGTGGGTGGACGACTTCTGGGGTTCATATGCGTGGGACCAGTGGGTGTCCGAGATCGCGCGCGTGCTGCCGCCGTCCGAGTATCCGATCCAGGACATCACGCCTGGTCATCCCTTGATGAAGATGCAGTACGAGATCAAGGAGTTCCCACAGATCCCGTCGATTCAGGCGTGGCGCGGCAATCCGAACGAGACTTCAGAACGCGGCTACGACAGCGCCGAGCCCCACCTGCGCGCCATCTCCGACCGTCACGGCAACATCATGGTGTTGATGACGCACAACACCGACATCTCAGACGCCTGGGAACGCGAAGGTGAAGACCCACGCTATTTCTATCTGTTCTCGCCGAAGGGATACGCGGTCGGGATCAACGCCATCATGTACGCGATGACCCACTGATCCCGGTGTTGAAGAACTCTGCGCGCTCCGTTTCCTCCGGTGTCGGACGAGGTTGAAGGGCGTGAATTAGAATCCCAAGGTGCCCTTCGCCGCTCTCGGTCTCCATGCCGATTTACTCAAAGGAATCCGTGAACTCGGATTCGCGCGACCCACGCCGATTCAAGCCGACGCCATTCCAGCTGCGATGTCCGGCCGCGACGTCCTCGCGTGCGCGCAGACAGGCAGCGGCAAGACTGCAGCCTTTCTCCTGCCCATCCTGCACCGGTTGATCGGAAAACCGCGCCGTACGACGCGGGCGCTGGTGCTGACACCGACACGCGAGCTCGCAGCACAGATCCTCGAGGACCTCAACGCGCTTGCCATTCACACTCCACTGACCGGCGCTGCGGTGTACGGCGGTATGAGCATGGGGCCGCAGGAGCACGCGTTCCGCAGCGGCGTGGATGTCCTCGTCGCGACCCCGGGTCGTCTTCTCGATCATTTCAAGGCGCCATATGCGAAGCTCGAGGGTGTCGAGTACCTCGTGCTGGACGAAGCCGACCGCATGCTCGACATGGGGTTTCTGCCGGACATCCGCCGGGTGTTGAAGCACATCCCCGCGCGTCGTCAGACGCTCTTCTTCAGCGCGACGATGCCGCCGCCGATCGGGGCGCTCGCCTCGGACATGCTGAAGCAGCCGGTGACGATCAACCTGCAGCGCGCTGCGGCTCCCGCCGCGGGCATCACCCAGGCCGTCTACCCTGTTGCGCAGGACCTCAAGGCACAACTGTTTGTCGAGCTGCTCGAGCGTGGACTGGTTCGCGAAGCGCTTGTCTTCACGCGGACCAAGCATCGCGCGAACCGGCTCGCCGATCACCTGCTGCATCATCGGGTGACCGCAGCGCGCATCCACGGCAACCGTTCCCAGCCGCAGCGGATGGAAGCGTTGCGCGGGTTCAAGAGCGGGAAGTATCGGGTGCTGGTCGCCACCGATATCGCCGCGCGTGGCATCGACGTCGAGGCCCTCAGTCACGTCGTGAACTTCGACGTACCGGCTGCGCCGGAGGACTACATCCACCGGGTCGGGCGCACCGGCCGCGCTGAGTTGACCGGGGACGCGTTCACGCTGGTGGCGCCCGAGGAGGAGGCCGATCTTCGGGGGATCGAACGGGCGATAGGTCGGACCTTGCCTCGGATCACTCTTCCCGATTTCGACTACAAGGCGCGGCCCCAGGTCAGGCTCGAGATTCCCATGGCGCAGCGGATCGCCGCGATTCGCGCGCGCAAGGCGGAAGACCGGGCCCGGGCCAAAGCGAACGCCGATCGCCGCGCCGGGGCACAAAAGCCGCAGGCGCCGGCGCGTCCCGGACCGCAGCAACGACCATCCGGCGCGAAGCCGGGTGGACCGAGGCGCTCGTCTCGGCGACGTCGCCCGTCCCGTCATCGATTCTGAGGAGTCTGCGTGGTTCGCACCGTACTGTTGCTCACCGCCTCGAACATCTTCATGACCTTCGCGTGGTACGCGCACCTGCGCAATCTGTCGGATCGACCGTGGTACATCGCGGCGGTCGTCAGTTGGGGCATCGCACTGTTCGAGTACCTGCTGCAGGTGCCAGCGAATCGAATTGGTTTCGAGACGCAGTCGCTCGCGCAATTGAAGATCATCCAGGAAGTGATCACACTCGGCGTGTTCGTGCCGTTCGCGATCTTGTACATGCGGCAGCCGGTGAGCTGGAACTTCGTGTGGGCAGGCTGTTGCCTGCTGGGCGCCGTCTACTTCATGTTCAGGTGATGCGCCCGGAACTCTCGGCTATCGAAGAGGAATTCCAATCAGCACTGGTTCGCCTGCACGAAGTGCGCGTCAGGGTGCCGCCGGACATCTGGAAGCGACGACCAGCGCCGGAACGTTGGTCGCCCGGTGAGTGCGTGGCGCATCTCAATCTGTCGTCGGCATCGATGGTGCCGCTGCTCCGCGCTGGCATCGAAGAGGCGCGGCGCAGAGGCGGCTCGGCGCCGTCGAGGTACCGCCGCGATTTCCTCGGCTGGCTACTGTGGAAAGGGCTCGGGCCCGGCAAGGGGTTCAAGACGAAAACGATTCCCGCCTGGATTCCGCAAGGCGATCGCCGCCCCGACGAACTCGTCGCTGAGTTCGAACGCTGGCAGACGGAACAGATCGCGCTCGTGCGCCAGGCCGACGGTTTGCCGATTCAGGCGGTCAAGATCACTTCGCCCGTAGACGTCCGCGCCCGTTACAACGTCTTCGCAGCGCTCTCCATCATGGCGCGCCACCAGCATCGTCACCTCTGGCAGGCAGAACAGGCGGCACGCGCGTGAACGCGCACTGCCGGTACCAATTCCCGATTTCCGACCTCCAACGGCCAACCACTTCCAATTCCCAATTCCCAACAATCTCCATGTGGGAGTTGGAAGTTGGGAGGTCGGCGGCGTTCGTAGTGGTTGGGCGTTGGAAGTTGGGAATTGGGAGTTGATTCAGGGTTCGTACGGGTAATCGTGAATCAGCTTCTTGCACTCGGTCAGCGCCGCCAGGATTGAGTCTCCCCAGCCGAACGGCGTGAACGGCGCCGTCTTCTGGTTGACCTGCTTGTCGGCTCGCGCATAGAACCTCATGTTCAGATGATTGCGGCTGACGTATTCGAAGACGGTGATGATGATTTCAACGTCGCCGGTGGGCTGCCGCTTCTGCATCGCGAACAGATGCAGCCTGGCAAATTCCTCCGATGGATCGCGTTGGGCGAACTGCCAATCCGTGGTCACTGTCGCTGCTCCTTTGTGTGAGACAGGCGCCTAATCGTCGTGCCGTTGCCGAAGGAGTCGATTCTGCCACGGACAGGGACTCGAGACCTGCTTTGTGGACCCGGCGCTCGCGTGGTACAGATCACACGTGGCCAGCGCACCCGGAACGAAGATCTGCGACAGCATTCTTGACGCCATCGGACATACCCCGATGGTGCGCGTCAACGCGATCACACGCGACGTGACCGACGCCGACGTCCTCATCAAGCTCGAGACATTCAATCCCGGCAACTCGATCAAGGACCGCATCGCGGTCAAGATGATCGAGGACGCCGAACGCGAAGGGAAGCTCAAGCCGGGCGGCACCATCGTCGAGGGGACTTCCGGCAACACCGGAATGGGCCTCGCGATCGTCGCCGCTGTGAAGGGCTATCGCTGCGTGTTCACGACGACGGACAAGCAGTCGAAGGAGAAGATCGACGCCCTGAAGGCGTTCGGGGCCGAGGTGATTGTCTGCCCGACCGACGTAGACCCCGAAGATCCCCGGTCGTACTACTCGGTGTCGTCGCGCCTCGAGCGTGAGATTCCCGGTGCGTGGAAGGCCAATCAGTACGACAACCCTTCGAACACCGAGGCGCACTACGAGCAGACGGCGCCGGAGATCTGGGAGCAGACCGACGGGAAAGTCGCGCACCTCGTCGTCGGCGTGGGTACCGGCGGCACGGTCAGCGGCATCGGCAAATATCTGAAGGAGCGCAACCCGAAGGTCAGGGTCTGGGGCATCGATACCTACGGCTCGGTGTTCAAGAAATACAAAGAGACCGGCATCTTCGACAAGAACGAGATCTATCCGTACATCACCGAAGGCATCGGCGAGGATTTCCTGCCGGGCAACGTCAACTTCGATCTCATCGACCACTTCGAGAAAGTCACCGACAAGGATGCGGCGCTGATGACGCGGCGGTTGGCGCGCGAGGAAGGCATCTGGGCCGGCAACTCCGCCGGCGCGGCAATGGCCGGTGTGGTGCAGCTCGCCGAGCACTTCAAGAAGGGTGAGATTGTCGTGGTGGTGTTCCACGACCACGGCTCGCGCTATCTCGGCAAGATGTACAACGACGAGTGGATGCGCGCGAAAGGATTCTTCGAGGTGACCGGCATGACCGCCCGCGATCTCGTGGCGATGGGCGTCTCGGCCGAGCTCTTCGCGGTGGAAGCGTCACGGCCGGTCGAGGACGCGGTCCGCCTGATGGGCGAGCACGATTTCTCGCAGATCTCAGTCACGAAGAGTGGCCGTATCATTGGCTCGCTCAACGAGTCGCACCTTTACGACGAGTTCATTCGTCAGCCG